>JALSIO010000769.1 GCA_026989995.1 Myxococcales bacterium | reverse complement strand
CTTCAGCGAGCCCGAACAGCTCCCCGGGATCGCCCGTGCCGCCGAGGAGGCCGGATTCGACGGCCTGCTCCTCTCCGACCACCTCTTCTTCCCGGGACGTCTCGAGTCCCGCTATCCGTACTCGGAGGACGGCCGGCCCGGCTTCGACGGGCACACTCCCTTTCCGGAGCCCTGGACTGCCATCGCCGCCATGGCCGCCCACACCACCCGGCTCCACTTCGGCACGATGGTCTACATCCTGCCCCTCCGGCATCCCCTCGAGGTGGCCAAGGCCGTGGGGACCGCGGCCCTGCTCTCGGGGGGGCGGGTGGTCCTGGGCTGCGGCGCGGGGTGGATCCGCGAGGAATTCGAGGCCGTGGGCGCCGACTTCCACACCCGGGGCCGGCGGATGGACGAGATCATCCCCCTGCTCCGGGAGCTCTGGACCGGCGAGATGGTGACGCACCGCGGGGAGCACTACACCCTCGGTCCGCTGCAGATGAGCCCGGCCCCGCCCGCGGCGGTCCCGATCTACGTGGGCGGCCTCTCCCCGGCGGCGCTCCGCCGCGCCGCGACCCTCGGCGACGGCTGGATCGGAACCGGCCAGACCCCCGAGCAGGCGGAGGCCCTCCTCGCCCGGCTCGCCGCGCTCCGGCGCGAGGCCGGCCGCGGGGAGCAGCCCTTCGACGCCATCGTGCCGCTGGCCGTCCCCCCCGAGCCGGACACCCTCCGCCGCCTCGAGGCCGAGCACGGCATGACCTCCACCACCGCCTGGCCCTTCACCTACACCCTCGGCCCGAGCTCGACCCTCGAGCAGAAGCGCGACGCCATGCTCCGCTTCGGCGAGGAGATCATCGCCCGGGTCAACCGCGGTTGAGCGCCGCCGAGGGCGCCCGCCTCCGGCCCGCGCGGGAATCGCCGGCCCCACGCGGCCTCCGGCGGGCGGCGCCGGCTGCGGCCCGGGGTCAGGCCCCCGGCGCGCCGGGAATGATCCGGCCGCAGGTGTTGCCGCCGTCCACCACGAAGTCGGCGCCGGTGCAGGACGCGGCCTCGTCGGAGGCGAGAAAGAGGATCACGCGCGCCACGTCCTCGACGAGCTCGGCGATGCGGCGGCCGCGCTGGGTCCCGAGGATCGGCTGCATCCGCGGGATGATCCGCTCCGGGTCCACGCCCTCGGGGAGATAGGGGCGGATCATGTCGGCGCTGCCCACCTCGGGGCAGACCGCGTTCACGCGGATCCCGTCGCGGCCGAGCTCCACGGCGGCGACCCGGGTGATGCCCCGCAGCGCCCACTTCGTGGAGGCGTAGGCCACCACGCCGTTCTTGCCGGCGAGGCCGTCCACCGAGGACACGTTCACGATCGAGCCGCCCCCCGCCTCGCGCATGCCGGCGGCCACCGCGCGGATGCCCAGGAAGGGACCGATCTGGTTCACCCGGACGAGGCGCTCGAAGTCGGCGGCCGTGGTCTCCTCCACCGAGCCCATGTGGAGCCGTGCGGCGTTGTTGACCAGGACCGTGACGGGCCCGAAGGCGTCGCGGACGCGGCCCACCACCGCCTCCCAGGACGCCTCCGAGCCCACGTCGAGGGCCACCGGAAGGGCCGCCTCTCCGATCTCGCGCGCGACGCTCTCCGCGGCGTCCTCGCGGATGTCGGCCACGGCCACGCGGGCGCCCTCCCGAGCGAAGAGCCGTGCCGTCGCGGCGCCGGTGCCGCGGCCCGCCCCGGTGACGATGGCGACCTTGCCGTCGAGCCGTCCCACGATGCCCTCCGCCGGTGCCGGGCCGGATCAGCCGTCGCGCACCCCGCGGGCCGCGTCGAGGTAGGCCGGGCGCTCGCCGCCCCCGTGGACGAGCAGGCTGGCGCCGCTCACGTAGCGCGCGAGATCCGAGGCGAGAAAGAGGCATGCGTCGCCGACGTCCTCGGGCTCGGCGAGGCGCCCGAGAGGCACCGTGCGCCCCACCGCGGCCACGCCCTCCTCGTCCCCGTAGTGGAGATGGGCGAGCTCGGTGCGCACCATCCCGACCGCGACCGCGTTGACCCGCACCCGGGGCGCCCATTCCACCGCGAGGGTCTGGGTGAGCGAGAGCAGCCCCGCCTTGGCGGCGGCATAGGCCGCGGCGCCCGGCGAGGGCCGGAGGGCGCTCACACTCGCGATCTGGATGATCGAGCCGCCCTCCTCCTGCTCCTGCATCACCGCGTTGACCTGCTGCGAGAAGTGAAGGGGTGCGACGAGATTGAGGGCGATGATCTTCTCCGAGAAGCGCGGGGAGGCCGTGGCGGCATCGGCTCGCGGGGCGCCTCCGGCGTTGTTCACGAGCACGTCGATGCGCCCGAATCGCTCCCGGGTGACGCGGACCACCTCGGCGATCTGCTCCACCTCGCGCACGTCCGCCGGAAGGAAGAGGGCGCTTCGCCCCCCGGCCGCGGGCAGCTCCTCGGGCTCCCTACGGGAGCAGACCACCACCTCGGTACCCGCCTCGAGAAACCGGCGGGCGATGCCGCGTCCGACGCCCCGGGTTCCACCGGTCACGATCGCGACGCGGCCCGCGAGCTCGATCGCGGTGCTCACAGCACCCCCTCCGCCGCCGGCGCGGGTCCGAGGAGGTGGCGGGCGACGCGCTCGCGGTGGAAGGCGGGGCTCCCGAGAAAGCCCTCGGTGGCCCGGGCGCGCTTGAGCAGAAGATGGACGTCGTACTCCCAGGTGAAGCCCACGCCGCCGTGGATCTGCAGGCAGTCGGCGGCGGCCCGGAAGAAGGCCTCGGAGGCCCGGGCCTTGGCGAGCGACGCCGCGAGGCGAAGCCCCTCCGTCCCATCGACCCCCTCGGCGGCCACGCAGGCCGCGTGGTAGACGGCCGACCGCGCCGACTCGATCTCCACCATCCGGTCGGCACACTTGTGCTTGATCGCCTGGAAGGATCCGATGGGCCGGCCGAACTGCACGCGCTCCCGGGCGTGGGCCACCGCGAGGTCGAGGGCGCGCTGGGCGCCGCCGATCTGTTCGGCGGCGAGCGCGATGGCCGCCCGGTCGAGCGCCCGCGAGAGCGCCGGGAACCCCGCCGGCCCCTCGGAGGCACCCGCGCCGAGCCGCTCGCCGGCCCCGACCGCGACCCGGTCGAGGCGGACGCGGGCCCCGCGGCGCGTCTGGTCCATGGTGGGCAGGGGCGTCCGCTCGAGACCCCGGGTCCCGGCCCGCACGACGTAGATCCCAACCCCTTGGGCGCCCCGGCTCCCGGGTTCCCGCGCGGGCACGAGCAGCAGATCGGCCGTGTGGCCGTCGAGCACCAGGGGAAGCTCGCCTTCGAGCTCCACCCCGCCGCGGGCCGGGTGGGCCAGGACTTCGACCCCGCGCGCATCGAAGTACCCACAAGGCCCTGGAAATGCGAGGGTTGCCCGCGTCGAACCCTCGGCGATGCCGGGCAGCAGCGCCGCCTGCTGGCGGGGGGTCGCCGCCTCCTGGATCAGCGGGACGGCGAGGCAGGCCGTGGCGAAGAAGGGCGAGGGCAGGAGGAACTCGCCGATCACCTCCTGGAGCGCGACGAGCTCCACCATGCCGAGGCCGAGGCCACCGTGCGCCTCGGCCACCGGAAGCGCCGGCCAGCCGAGCTCGGTGCCGATGCGCTTCCAGACCTCGGGGTCGTGGCCGGCGGGAGTGGCCATGGCGGCCCGGACCTGCGCGCTCCCGCCGTGGTCGCGGAGGAAGGCGCGTGCCGCCTCCCGGAGCTCCTGCTGCTCCTCGGTGAAGCTCAGATCCAAGGCTTCAGGTCCCGTACACCTTCTGCGGCGGCACCGCCTTGCGGATCAGCTCGGCCACCACGGAACCGATCTCGTCGGCCTCGTAGCGGGCCCCCTTGTCGTGCTCCGGACCGGTGCGCCAGCCGTCGGCCACCGAGAGCCGGCCGCCCGCGATCTCGAAGACGCGGCCGGTGACCTCCCGCGAGTCCGGGCTCGCGAGCCACGCCACGAGCGGCGAGACGTTGGCCGGGTCCATGGCGTCGAAGCCCTCCTCCGGGCGCCGCATCATGTCGGCGAAGACCTCCTCGGTCATTCGGGTGCGCGCCGAAGGCGCGATGGCGTTGGCCGTGACCCCATAGCGCCCGAGCTCGGCGGCCTGCACGAGGGTGAGCGCCGCGATGCCCGCCTTGGCCGCGGAGTAGGCGCTCTGGCCCACGCTGCCCTGGAGCCCGGCTCCGGAGCTCGTGTTGATGATGCGCGCATCCACCGGCCGCCCCGCCTTGGCCTCGGCCCGCCAGTACTCGGCGGCGTGGCGCGAGAGGCAGAAGTGCCCCTTCAGGTGCACCCGCACCACCGCGTCCCACTCCTCCTCGGAGCAGCTCACGAACATCCGGTCCCGGATGAAACCGGCGTTGTTCACCACGGCGTCGAGGCGTCCGAAGGCCTCGAGGGTCTCACGGACGAGCTCTCGGGTCGCCTCGAAGTCGGCCACGTCGGCGGCGTTGGCGAGCGCCTCCCCCCCGAGCCCTTCGATCTCCCGGACCACCTCCTCGGCCGGTGTCCGGCCCTCGGGGCTCCCGTCGAGGGCGACCCCGAGGTCGTTGACCACCACCACCGCGCCCTGCCGGGCGAGCTCGAGGGCGTGCGCGCGGCCGAGCCCGCGGCCCGCACCCGTCACGATCACCACCCGCCCCTCGCAGATTCCCGCCATGACCGCCCCCTAGAGCCGCTCGACGATGGTGACGTTCGCCTGCCCGCCGCCCTCGCACATGGTCTGGAGCCCGTAGCGGCCGCCGGAGCGCTCGAGCTCGCACAGGAGCGTGGTCATGAGACGGGTCCCGGTCGCACCGAGGGGATGCCCGAGGGCGATGGCGCCGCCGTTCACGTTCACCCGGGCCGGGTCCACGCCGGTCTCGGCCAGCCACGCCATCACCACCGAGGCGAAGGCCTCGTTGATCTCGACGAGGTCGATGTCGCGCTCGAGGCTCATGCCCGTCTTCTTCATGGCGTACTCGGTGGCCGGAATGGGCGCCGTCAGCATCCAGATCGGGTCGGCGCCGCGGACGCTCAGGTGGTGCACCCGGGCCCGGGGTCTCAGCCCGTGCTCCTTGACGGCCCGTTCCGAGGCCACGAGCAGCGCCGTGGCCGCGTCCGAGATCTGGCTCGACACAGCGGCCGTGAGCCGCCCGCCCTCCTGAAGCGGCGGCAGCTTGGCCATCTTCGCGAGGGAGGTGTCCCGCCGCGGCCCCTCGTCCACGGAGACCCCGGCAAGCGGGACGATCTCCCGCTCGAAGCGCCCCTCGTCGATGGCCCGGACCGCCCGCCGATGGCTCTCGAGGGCGTATTCCTCCATCTGCTCGCGCGAGAGGTCCCACTTCTCCGCGATCATCTCGGCGGCGCGGAACTGGGAGACCTCCTGGGTGCCGTAGCGCTCCACCCAGCCCCGCGAACCCGTGAACGGATCCTCGAAGCCGAGCGGCTGTCCCGCGAGCATGGCCGAGGAGATCGGCACCATGCTCATGTTCTGCACGCCCCCGGCGATCACGAGGTCCTGGGTCCCGCTCATGACCCCCTGGGCGGCGAAGTGCAGGGCCTGCTGGGAGGACCCGCACTGGCGGTCGACCGTCACCCCGGGGATCTCGTCCGGCAGCCCCGCCGCGAGCCAGCAGGTGCGCGCGATGTCGCCCGCCTGGGGGCCGATGGTGTCCACGCAGCCGAAGACCACGTCCTCCACGGCGAGCGGGTCGAGGTCGTTGCGCTCGATCAGGGCCCGGAGCACGTGCGCGCCGAGGTCCGCGGGGTGGACCTGCGAGAGCCCTCCCCCGCGACGGCCCACCGGGGTCCGCACCGCATCGACGATATAGGCCTCGCTCATGACGACTCCCCTCCGAAGGTGGCTCCGGGCCCGATCGGGACCCCTTCCTCCATCACCGCCCGGACCATCCGGTCGTGGTGGAGGCGGCTGCGGCCGTAGGCGCGCTCGAGCGACCACGCCCGGCGCATGAAGATGTGCAGGTCGTGTTCCCACGTGTAGCCGATGGCCCCGTGCACCTGCAGGGCCCGGCGCGCGGCGAAAAGCGCCGCCTGCCCGGCAGCGTCCTTGGCCATGGAGACGTGGAGATCCCGGAGGGGCGCGGCCCGGGCCACCGACCACGCCGCGCGGTAGACCTGCGGGCGCGCGTACTCGAGCTTCACGGCCACGTCCGCGAGCATGTGCTTCACCGCCTGGAAGGCGCCGATGGGCCGGCCGAACTGCTCGCGCTGCGAGGCGTGGGAGACCGCGAGATCGAGGAGCCGGCGGCACACGCCCACGAGCTGGGCCGCCGCCGCGAGCGCACCCCGGGCGAAGGCGTCGGCGAGCAGCCGATCCGCCTGCTCGCCCCGCGCGAGCTCCTCGCCCGCGTCCGGGTCCGCCTCCACGGAGAAGAGCCGCCTCGACGGGTCGTTCGCCGGCTGGGCGGTGGCCCGCGCGGCCCCGGGCGCGATGGCCCGGAGCCGACCGCGCTCGCCGAAGAGGAGGAGGTCGGCCACGTGCAGGTCGGAGACGAAGGGGAGCCCGGGGAGGGCCACCGCCACGATGGCCTCTCCAGCCGCGACGGCGGGGAGCCAGCGGGCCGCGGCACTTCCGCCGAGCTCGCGCAGCAGTGGCGCCGCCACCGCCGCGGTGGAGATCACGGGCTCGGCCAGGGCCGCCCGGCCGCACTCCTCCTGCAGGAGGACCATGGCGACCTCGTCGAGGCCGAGCCCCCCGTGCTCCTCGGGCACGAGCAGCCCGGGAACGCCGATCTCCGCCAGCCTGGCCCAGAGCTCGCGCGAGCGCCCCGTCGCGGTCTCCCAGAGGGCCCGCACCCGCGCGGGGGGGTGCTCCTTCTCGAGGAAGGTCGCGAGGGTCTCCTGGAGCAGTCGGTGCTCGTCCTCGAAGCGGAAGTCCAAGGCCCCTACCCCCGTGGCAGCCCGAGGATGCGTTCGGCGATCACGTTTCGCTGGATCTCGTTGGTCCCGGCGTAGATCGGCCCGGAGAGCGCGAAGAGGTAGCCGTCGAGCCACTCCCCCACGCCCTCCGCCGCCGGCGCCTCCCGGGAGAGCTCGGCGAGGTCGCCCAGGATCTCGAGGGCGGTCTCGTGCATCCGGAGGTCGAGCTCCGACCAGAAGATCTTGTTGAGGCTCGCCTCGGCGCCGATGCGGCCTCCGGCGAGCAGCCGGGACACCGTGCGGTAGGTCTCGAGGGTATAGGCCTCCGCATCGCGCCAGCAGCGCACCACCTCGTCCCGCAGCGCCGCCGGCACCCGGTCCGCCCGGGCGCGGGCCAGCTCCACCAGGCGCCGCGCGGTCGCCTGGAAGCGGGCGGGACTCCGCAGCATCAGGCCCCGCTCGAAGCCCGCCGTGGCCATGGCGACCTTCCACCCCTCCCCCTCGGGGCCGAGGCGGTTTTCCACCGGAACCCGGACGTCGTCGAAGAAGACCTCGGCGAAGCCCGTCTCGCCGTCGAGCTGCGCGATGGGCCGCACGGTCACGCCCGGAGCGTCGAGGGGCACCAGCACGAAGGTGAGCCCGCGGTGGCGGGTGCTCCCGGGATCGCTGCGGAAGAGGCCGAAGAGCCAGTCGGCGAAGGCACCCCGGGAGGCCCAGGTCTTCTGCCCGTTGATCACGTAGTGGTCGCCGTCCCGGATCGCCGTGGCCTGGATGTTCGCCATGTCGCTTCCGGCGTTGGGCTCGGACCAGCCCTGCGCCCACACCTCGTCGCTCCGGGCCATGGGCGGCAGGAAGCGCGCCTTCTGCTCCGGGGTGCCGAACTCCATGATGGTGGGGCCGAGGAGGAAGATCCCGTTCTGATTGACGCGGCGGGGCGCCCCCGCCCGGTAGTACTCCTCCTCGAAGATGAGCCATTCCACGAGGTCGCAGCCGCGACCGCCGTACTCCACCGGCCAGACCACCATGGCATAGCCCCCGTCGCAGAGGGTGCGCTCCCACTGGCGGTGGGCTTCGAAGCCGTCGCGGGTGTCGAAGGAGGGCAGCGGTTCGCGGGGCACGTGGGCCTCGAGCCAGGCGCGCACCTCGGCGCGGAAGGCGCGCTGGGCGTCGGTGTAGCGGAGATCCACGGCTAGCCCTCCGGCTTCCGGCCGCTGCCGGCCCCGGAGAAGCGCGCCTCCCGCTTCTCCAAGAAGGCCTCCCGGGCCTCCCGCGAATCCGGGGAGGTGTAGAGCTCGAGGGTGAAGCCCTGCTCGAAGCGGTAGCTGCGCTTGAGGTCGAAGGGCTCGATGCCGTCGAGGGACTCCTTGGCCAGACGGACGGCCACCGGGCTCTTCGAGGCGATCCGGGCCGCGAGATCCCGGGCGGCGCCGCGGAGCTCCGAGGCGGGAACCACCGCCTCGAGGGCACCGAGCCGCCAGGCCTCGGCGGCCGAGATCGGCTCGCCGGTGTAGAGCATCCGCCGGACCTTCTGGATCGGGAACATCCGCAGGAGGTGCGACGCCGCGCCGAGGGCCCCGCGGTCGATCTCGGGAAGCCCGAAGCGCGCGTCCTCCGAGGCGAGGACCATGTCGGCCGAGCCCACGATGCCGATCCCGCCGCCGAGGCAGAAGCCGTGGGCGGCGGCGATCACCGGCACGGCGCAGTCGTGGACCGCGGCGAAGGCGGCGTAGCAGGCGCGGTTCACCCGGGTGATCCGCGAGCCGTCCTCGGCGAGCTCCTTGATGTCCACGCCCGCGCAGAAGCCCCGGCCCTCGGCGGCGATCAGGACCACCCGGACCGCCGGATCCTCCGGGAGCTCCCGCAAGATGCGGGCGAGCTCCTCCCATCCGGCGCTGTCGAGGGCGTTGACCGGCGGCCGGTCGATCACCACCTCTGCGATCCCGTCTTCCACCTGCACCCGGTGGCACCGGAACTCGTTCGCGGTCACGCTGCCTCCCCGGCTCCGCCGCCTCCGGCGCAGAGCCCTGCCAGGGTCGCGAGGGCCTCCCGCTCGATGCGGGCGAGAAGTTCCGCGCAGCTCGGGCGGTCCTCCAGGATGCCCGCCACCGAGCCGCCCGGAAGGTAGCCCCGCACCGGGTCTCCCTCGATCATCGCCTTCCTGGCCAGCACCGGTGCGCCGGCGGCCATGAGCATCTGCGCGCGGCTCAGCCGCTGGTTCCGGCGCAGGGCGAAGGCCGCGCG
>JALSIO010000768.1 GCA_026989995.1 Myxococcales bacterium | reverse complement strand
GCTCGAGCTCCCGCCGCGCCTCTGGCTCGAGCGGCGGGGGACGGTCTTCCACCTGGGCCGGAGTTGCATGACGGGTGCCGCTCGGGTGCTAAGCTGCGGAGAGCGAACGAAAATCCGCCGGTCCGCCGCGGATCTCCACCCCTCCGGGTCTTCCGTGATCGGCTCCCCCCGAAAGCGGGGGGCGCTGGTCCGGGAGGGCCGCCCGGGCTCCCCCGATCCCAGCGAGGGACACGCGTGAACCAGACTTTCTACAAGAACATGGCCCTGTGGGTGGTCATCCTGCTCATGATCCTCCTGCTCGTGTCCATGTTGAGCAACCGCCAGCCGCCGCCGGCGGAAATTCCCTACAGCCAGTTCCTGGCCCAGGTGGAGGCGGGAGAGGTCCAGTCGGTGACCATCGTCGCGGGCCGGATCGAGGGATCGCTCCGAAACGGCGAGGCCTTCCAGAGCTACGCCCCGACCATCACCGAATCCATGCTGGAGTCCCTGCGCCAGCACGGCGTCGAGGTGCGCGCACGGCCGCCGGACGAGTCGCCGGTCTGGCAGACCATCCTGATCTACTGGGCGCCCTTCCTGCTGCTGATCGGCCTCTGGGTCTTCTTCGTGCGGCAGATGCAGTCGGGCGGCGGAAAGGCGATGAGCTTCGGCAAGGCCCGGGCCAGGCTGCTCACGGAGAACCAGCAGCGGGTCACCTTCGAGGACGTGGCCGGGGTCGAGGAGTCGAAGGTCGAGCTCCAGGAGATCATCGAATTCCTCCGGGACCCGAAGAAGTTCACCCGCCTCGGCGGCAGGATCCCGAAGGGGGTGCTGCTGGTGGGTCCGCCGGGCACCGGAAAGACCCTGCTCGCCCGCGCCGTGGCCGGCGAGGCGGGCGTCCCCTTCTTCTCGATCTCCGGCTCGGACTTCGTGGAGATGTTCGTCGGGGTGGGCGCCTCCCGGGTGCGCGACCTCTTCCTGCAGGGCAAGAAGAACGCTCCCTGCATCATCTTCATCGATGAGATCGATGCGGTGGGCCGGCACCGCGGCGCGGGGCTCGGCGGCGGGCACGACGAGCGCGAGCAGACGCTCAACCAGCTGCTCGTGGAGATGGACGGCTTCGAGAGCAACGAGGGCGTGATCATGATCGCGGCCACCAACCGGCCCGACGTCCTCGATCCCGCGCTGCTCCGTCCGGGGCGCTTCGACCGGCGGGTCGTGGTGCCCCGCCCGGACCTGCGCGGGCGGCTGGCCATCCTGCGGGTGCACACCCGTCGGGTTCCCCTCGCGGAGGACGTGGAGCTCGAGACCATCGCCCGGGGCACCCCGGGCTTCGTGGGGGCCGATCTCCAGAACCTGGTGAACGAGGCCGCCCTGCTCGCGGCGCGCCGGGACGCCCAGCGGGTGGCGATGGTCGACTTCGAGCAGGCGAAGGACAAGGTGCTGCTCGGTGCCGAGCGGCGGAGCCTGATCATGAGCGACGAGCTCAAGCGGACCACGGCCTACCACGAGGCCGGCCACGCCCTCGTCGCCCTCCTGAGCGAGCATTCGGACCCGGTCCACAAGGTCACCATCATCCCCCGCGGCATGGCCCTCGGGCTGACCCAGACGCTCCCCGTGGAGGACCGCTACGACCTCACCCGGGACCAGATCCTGGCCCAGATCCGGCACGCCATGGGCGGCCGGGCGGCGGAGCAGCTCGTGATCGGCCAGCTCTCGACCGGGGCGGCGAACGACATCCAGCAGGCCACCGAGCTCGCCCGGCGCATGATCTGCAAGTACGGGATGAGCGAGGTCCTCGGCCCGGTCTCCTTCGACGACGAGGGGCACGACGTCTTCCTCGGGCGGGACTTCGTGAGCCGCAAGGACTACAGCGAGAAGAAGGCCCAGCAGATCGACGACGAGGTGGAGGCCGTCCTGAAGCGGGCCTACCAGGAGGCCTTCGATCTCCTCCGGGAGCACCGGGCCGCCCTCGACCGCATCGCCGAGGCGCTTCTCGAACGGGAGACCCTCGAGGCCGCCGATCTGCGCCGGCTGCTGGCCGGCGAGCCGCTGCCGCCCCTGGTCCGCCCCGTGGAGCCGCCGCGACCGAGTCGCAGCGGCCGGGAGGCGGCGACGCGGAAGGAGAAGCCGATTCCGGGTGGAGGTGTTCCCGACCCGGAGCCCATCGTCGGGTAGCGGACGGCGCTCGGAGGGTCGCGTGCTCTTCCCCCCCGACCGGATCACGCTGGTCGGCATCCTGAACCTGACCCCCGACTCCTTCTCGGACGGGGGTCGCTTCGTGGGGGAGGGCGGCCGGGTGGACGTCGCTGCCGCCGTGGCGGAGGGGCGCCGCCTGGCGGCGGCCGGAGCCGACGTCCTCGACGTCGGCGGGGAGTCCACGCGCCCCGGTGCCCGCGCCGTGCCGACGGCCGTCGAGCTGTCCCGGGTGATCCCGGTCCTCGAGGCCCTCGCCTCCGAGGTCGGCTGTCCCCTCTCGGTGGATACCCGCAAGGCCGCGGTCGCCGAGGCGGCGCTCGCCGCCGGTGCGAGCATCGTGAACGACGTCTCGGCCGGGACCTTCGACCCCAAGATCCTCGGGGTGGTGGCGGCCCGCGGTGCGGGCCTCGTCCTCTGCCACAGCCGCGGCACTCCCGAGACGATGCAGCGGAACCCGCGGTATGCCGATGTGCTGCGCGAGGTGTCCCTGGAGCTCCGCCACGCCGTGGAGCTCGCGACGCGGGCCGGTGTGGCACGGGAGCGGATCGCGGTGGACCCGGGCATCGGCTTCGGCAAGCGACTCGAGGACAACCTCCGCCTGCTCGCGGGCGTCGGCCGCCTGCGCCGCGAGCTCGGCTGTCCGGTGCTGGTGGGGCCCTCGCGGAAGTCCTTCCTGGGCGCGCTCACGGGCGCGCCCCCGGCCGCTCGCGATCGGGCCACGGCCGCCGCCTGCGCGGTGGCCGTCTACGAGGGGGCCGACGCGGTCCGGGTGCACGACGTCGGCGGCGCTCGGACGGCCGTGGAGGTGGCCCGGGCGCTGCGCGGAGCGCGGGAGGCCGGGGGATGATCGAGCTCCTGTGGCAGGGGGTGCGGGGTCTCGTCCTCGGGATCGCGGGACTGCTCGCGGACATCTGGAGCTACATCGCCGACAACTTCAAGCCGGTGCAGGACAGCCTCGACCTGCTCCTGGTCGCCGTCGCCGTCTACTGGCTGCTCATGCTCATCCGGGGGACGCGGGCCTTCCAGATCGTCCTCGGCCTGATGCTCCTGGTCGCTGCAAGCCTCGCGGCCCACGTCTTCGAGCTGCTCACCCTGAGCTGGATCCTGGAAAAATTCCTGGCCTCGGCCGTGTTGATCATCGTGGTGCTCTTCCAGCAGGATCTCCGGCGGGCGCTCGCCCGCGTGGGGCGGGGTCTTTTTCCGACGGTCTCACAGCGGGAGGCCAGCCAGATGCTCGAGGAGATCGTGCGGGCGATGCAGGTCCTGGCCCGACGCCGGACCGGGGCGCTCGTCGTCCTCGAGAGGGAGACGCCGCTCGACGATCTGATCGAGGCCGGGCCCGCCCTCGACGCGGTGGTGACCAAGGAGCTTCTGATCTCCATCTTCCACACGGCCTCTCCGCTTCACGACGGGGCCGTGTGGATCCAGGGCGGGCGCATCGCACACGCGGGGTGCATCCTGCCCCTGACCCTGCGGGCCGACCTGCCGGAGGGGGTGGGGACGCGCCACCGGGCCGCCGTGGGGATCACGGAGGAGGCCGACGCCCTCGCCGTCCTGGTGTCGGAGGAGACGGGCCAGATCTCGCTGGTGGAGGGCGGGGAGCTGCGGACCGGTCTCGACTCCGCGGAGCTCCGGGTCCTCCTGCGCGAGCGGATGGCCGGGGGGCGCGTCGAAGCGGATTCCGCGCAGGAGGCCCCGGCGGAGGCCTCGATCGAGGCGCCGGCGGCCGCCGAGCCCGAGCGCGGGACGGCGGCGGCGTCGCCCGGGGGATCGCGGGCGTGAGCTGGCTCACCTCGAACCTCCGCTACAAGCTCCTCGCGCTCGCGATCGCGCTCGGCCTGTGGGCCGTGGCGCACGGGTCGGCGGAGGTGGACCGGGTCTTCGACATCCCGGTCCGCTTCGAACGGGTTCCGGAGGGCCTGATCCTCACCCGGGTGTCCGCCCGAGAGGTCAACGTCCGGGTCATGGGCCGGCGGGCCGTGCTGCGGAACCTGGTGCCGGACGAGATGGCCTACGTCATCGATGCCTCGGGCCTCGGCCCGGGGGAGGCGGAGTTCGAGGTCGACATGACCCGCGTGGAGCTGCCGCGGGGCGCGGAGCTGCTCTCGCGCTCCCCCGCGGAGATCGAGGTCAAGGCCGAGCGGGTTCGCTCGAAGCGGGTCAAGGTGCGGCCGGTGGTCCTGGCCGGGGCGGCCGAGGGCTTCCGCGTGGTGGGCGAGCCGCGGGTGGCACCGCCGCGCGTGCGGCTGCGGGGTGCGCGAAGCGTGATCGAACGGCTCGAGTGGATTCCCACCGAACGGGTGGAGATCGTGGGGGCGCGGGAGCCCGTGGACCGGGTCGTGGCCCTGGTGCCTCCCGAGCACGTCTGGGTCGACGAGGATGTCCCGGTGCACCTGCACCTCGACGTGCAGCCCGTGCCACCGGGCGAGGGCGCGCACGGGGCGGCGGCAGACGCGGCGTCCGGGAGCCGCGCGAAGGGAGACGGCGCATGAGCGAGGGGCGCCTTTTCGGCACGGACGGGGTGCGCGGCAGGGCCAACGTCCACCCGATGACCGCGGAGATGGCGCTCGCCCTCGGCAGGGCCATCGCCTACGTGTTCAAGGGCCGCAGCGGTCACCGGCACCGGGTGATCATCGGCAAGGACACCCGGCTTTCGGGCTACATGTTCGAGGACGCGCTCGCCGCGGGGATCTGTTCGATGGGCGGCGACGTCCTCCAGGTGGGACCCATGCCCACCCCCGCCATGGCCTTTCTCACCGTGGACATGCGCTGCGACGCCGGCGCCATGATCTCCGCGAGCCACAACCCCTACCAGGACAACGGCATCAAGTTCTTCGGGCACGACGGGTTCAAGCTCGCCGACGAGCTCGAGGAGCGGATCGAGCAGGTGCTCTCCACCGGGGAGCTCGACCGGCATCGCCCCGGGCCCGACGCGGTGGGCCGGGCCCGGCGCATCGACGATGCCGAGGGCCGGTACACGGTCTTCCTGAAGAACAGCTTCCCCCGTGACCTCTCCCTGGACGGGCTCCGGGTGGTGCTCGACTGCGCCCACGGCGCCGCCTACAAGGTCGGGCCCACGGTGCTCGAGGAGCTCGGCGCCGAGGTCTTCGCCCTCGGCGTGGCCCCGAATGGCCGCAACATCAACGCCGGCTGCGGCTCCCAGCACCCGGAGGAGGCGGCGGCGCGGGTCCGGGAGGTGCGGGCAGACCTCGGTATCGCCCTCGACGGCGATGCCGACCGCGTGCTCCTGCTCACGGAGACCGGCGAGGTGGTGGACGGGGACGCGGTGCTCGCCCTGTGCGCGCGCGACCAGGTGGAGCGCGGCCTGCTGCGGGGCGGCGCGGTGGTGGCGACCGTGATGAGCAATCTCGGCCTCGAGCGGGCGCTCGAGCCGCTCGGGGTGGGCCTGGTGCGGACCCGGGTGGGCGACCGCTACGTGGTCGAGGCGATGCGGGCCGGGGGCTACAACCTCGGCGGCGAGCAGTCGGGCCACATCGTCTTTCTCGACCACGGTCGCACGGGCGATGGCCTGCTGACCGCCCTGCAGGTCCTCGCCGTGATGCGGCGCACCGGCCGCCCGCTCGGCGAGCTGGTCGAGGGCTTCGTCCGCTACCCGCAGGTCATCGTGAACGTGGACGTGGCGGAGAAGAGGCCACTCGCCACGCTCGAGGGCTTCCGGGAGCAGCTCCGCAAGGTGGAAGGCGAGCTCGGCCGGGAGGGGCGGGTGCTCGTCCGCTACAGCGGAACCGAGCCCCGGGCGCGCATCATGGTGGAGGGGCCCGACGAGGACCGCGTGCGGGAGCTGGCCGACGAGCTGGCCGCCGGCCTGGTGCGGGCCCTGGCGGGCGTGCGTTGATCGCCGGCCTGGGCGTGGCCCTCGTGGAGTCCGACCGGGTGGAGCGCCTGCTCGATCGCCACGGTCCGAGGCTGGCGGAGCGGCTGTTCACCCCCTCCGAGCTCCGGGCGGGGGCGGGGCGCCGGGGTGCCGAGCGCCTCGCCGCGCGCCTGGCCGCGAAGCTCGCCGCCCGGGATGCCCTCGGTCGCTCGCCGGGGCTCCGGCTCCGCGACTTCGAGGTGGTGGGGGGCGGCCGCGAGCGGCCCTTCCTGCGGCTGCACGGCACGGCCGCGCGCCGTGCCCGGCAGATGCGGATCGAGGCGCTCCACCTGAGCCTCACCCACGACCCGCCCTGCGCGATCGGGCAGGTCGTGGCGGAGGGCGCGTGATCCGCCACGCCTGGCCGCTGGTCACCGCCGCGGGCATGCGGGCCCGCGACCGCCACACCATCGAGGTGCTCGGGGTCCCCGGCGAGCTGCTGATGGAGTCCGCGGGGCGGTCGCTGGCCGAGGCCGTGCTCTCGCTGCGGGCGGATCGTTCCAGGGTGCGCGTGGTGGCCGGGAGCGGGAACAACGGCGGCGACGGCCTGGTGGCGGCCCGGCATCTGGCCCTCGCGGGCGTCCCGGTGCGGATCCACCTGGTCGGGGATCCCGCGCGGATGCGGGGGGACGCGGCCCGGAACCTGGAGCGGGCCCGGCGCGTGGGCCTCGAGGTCGGCGACGCCGGCTCGTTCGCGCCGGAGGCGGCGGGGCGGGATCTCGTCGTCGACGCGGTGTTCGGAACCGGCCTCGCGAGGCCGGTCGAAGGAGCCATCGCCGAGGTACTGCGGCTGGTCGGCGAGGCCCGCCGCGCGGGTGCGCGGGTGGTGGCCGCGGACCTGCCATCGGGCCTCCACGCCGACACGGGGCAGCCCCTCGGGCCGGTGCCGCCCGCCGACCTCACGGTCACCTTCGGCCTTCCGAAGCTCGGGCTGGCTCTCGAGCCCGGCCGGAGCCTCGCCGGGCGCGTGCTCGTGGCGCGCATCGGCATCGCGGACGAGCTGCCCGCCGGGATCGGGATCCCCACCGGCGGGGAGGCCGTGCTGCCGACCGCCCGGGCCGTGGCCGCGGCCCTCCCGCCCCGCCCGCCGGAGGGGCACAAGGGGCGCTTCGGCCACGTGCTCGTCGTCGCCGGCTCGCCCGGCAAGACGGGGGCCGCGGCCCTGGCAGCCCTGGGGGCCCACCGGGCTGGAGCCGGTCTCGTCACCGTGGCCTGCTCCGAGGCGGTCCACGCGGTGCTCGCGAGCAAGCTCACCGAGGCCATGACGGCTCCGCTTCCCGCGGGACCGGACGGTGCGCTCGGCCTCTCGGCCGTGGGGCCGGTGCTCGAGCTCGCGGCGGAGCGGGACGTGGTGGTGCTCGGGCCGGGACTCGGTCGCGGCGAGGAGACGGTGGCGGCCGTGCGGCGTCTTTCGGCCGAGCTACCGGAGGCGGTGGTGATCGACGCGGACGGCCTGTTCGCCCTGCCGGATCCGGGCGCGTTGAAGGGCCGGCGCCCCCTTCCTATCGTGACGCCCCATCCCGGCGAAGCGGCGCGGCTGCTCGGCCTCTCTCCCGCCGAGGTCAACGGCGACCGGATCGGGGCTGCCGCGAGGCTGGCCGAGGGAGGCGGCGCCGTGGCGCTGCTGAAGGGTGCGGCGACGGTCTCGGCCGAGCCGGGCGGCCGGATTGCGGTGAATCCCACTGGCGGGCCCGTGCTCGGAACCGGCGGCACCGGGGATGTGCTCGCGGGCGTCGTGGGCGGGCTGCTGGCCCAGGGGCTGGATCCGTTCACTGCGGCGTGGGTGGGCGCCTACATCCACGGCCTCGCCGGAGACGCGCTGGCCCGGCGGCGGGGGAACGCGGGCATCCTGGCAGGCGAGGTGGCCGACGCGGTTCCCGGGGTCCTGCGCCGCCTGCGGCGGCTGGCCATGACGGCGGACCGGCTGCCGGAGGAGGAGGGACGTGATGCCGGAGGCGCCGGGCCCGGGCCCGGCGCGGGGGAGTGGCTCTCCCGGCAGGGGCTTCTGCTTCCCTTCCCCGAGCCCGGAGGCCACCCGCTGGCTGGGTCGCGCCCTCGGCGAGGCCCTGCGGGAGGGGGGCGGGGGTGAGGGGATGGCGATCGGCCTCGTCGGGCCCCTCGGTGCCGGAAAGACGCTTTTCGTTCGCGGCCTGGCCGAGGGGCTGGGCCACCCGGGGGAGCTCGTGACCAGCCCCACCTTCGTGATCTGCCAGGAGTACCGCACCCCCGGCGCACCGGTCCTGGCGCACCTCGACCTCTATCGCGTGGCCTCGGAGGCGGAGCTCGAGGCCACGGGGTTTCTCGACCTGCTCGCGCCGGGTGTGGTCCTCGCGGTGGAGTGGGCAGACCGGCTTCCCGGGGCCCTGCCGCCGGAGCGGATCGGGGTCTGCTTCGCCCCGGCAGGACCCGAGGAGCGGGAGCTGCGGCTGGAAGCGCGGGGAGTCGCGGCGGCGCGGGTGGTGGGCCGCCTGGCGGAGCGGGTGGAGGCCTCGCCGTGGGCCTGATCGTCCAGAAGTTCGGCGGCACGAGCGTCGGAGACGCGGAGCGGATCCGGAACGTGGCCCGCCGGGTGGCCGAGACGGCGCGACAGGGGCACCAGGTGGCGGTGGTGGTCTCGGCCATGGCGGGGGAGACCGACCGGCTGCTCGGCCTCGCGCGCGAGCTCGGCGGGGAGGACCCGGACCCCCGCGAGCTCGACGCGCTGCTCGCCACCGGCGAGCAGCAGTCCATCGCGCTTCTCGCGCTGGCCATCCGGCGGCTGGGCGTGCCGGCGCGGTCGCTGCACGGGGCGCAGCTCGGCGTGCGAACCGACAACGCCTTCACGCGGGCGCGGATCCTCGAGATCGACACCAGCCGGCTGCGCGCGGCCCTCGAGGCAGGCGAGGTCGCGGTGGTGGCCGGCTTCCAGGGCGTCGACGACGAGGGCAACGTCACCACGCTCGGCCGCGGCGGGTCGGACACCTCGGCGGTGGCCGTGGCGGCGGCGCTCGGGGCCAGCGCCTGCGAGATCTACACCGACGTGGAAGGGGTCTTCACCGCGG
>JALSIO010000767.1 GCA_026989995.1 Myxococcales bacterium | reverse complement strand
ACCTCGTCCACCCCCTCGGCGAGGCGGAGCGTCCCGCGGCGCAGCGCCTCGCGCGGGCGCTTCGCGCGCGGGGCCGCTCCGTCCGGCTCAGCCTCGCGCCGGCGCGACCGCGGCGGGCGCTGGCCGACGCCGCGGCGGCGGGGGCGAGGCGGGTGCACCTGATCGGCCCGGACGAGCTCGCCCGGGGTGTCGCCCGGGTGCGCGACCTCGACACCGGGCAGGAGGTCGACGAGCCCCTGCCCGACCCCGACCGGGCCTGAGCGGACCCCCGGCAGCCGCCGCCCGAACGCGCTATCAAGCTGCCCTCCGGGCCCGGGCGCACCCCGGGTCCGCGGTCCCGCCACCCCCGGGCGCCCGGAGCCGCCACCCCCGATCGCCCGAGCCTCGAGGAGGTCGCCATGCGCGGATGGACGATCCGTGACAGCGCCGAGCTCTACGGGATCCGGAGCTGGGGCGCCGGCTTCTTCGGGATCAACCTGGCCGGCCACGTGGAGGTGCGCCCCCGGGCGGACTCGTCGGCCTCGGTGGACCTGATCGACCTGGTGCGCGACCTCCAGCGCCGGGGTCTTCGCACGCCGCTCCTCGTGCGCTTCTCGGACATCCTCCGGACGCGCATCGAGATGCTCGCCGGAACCTTCCGGGAGGCGATGGCGGAGTACGACTACCGGGGTCGCTACCGGGGCGTCTATCCGATCAAGGTCAACCAGCAGCGACACGTCGTGGAGGAAATCGTCGAGTTCGGGGCGCCCTTCGCCATCGGCCTCGAGGCGGGCAGCAAGCCCGAGCTGCTGATCGCCCTCGCCCTGCTCGACACGCCCGACGCGCTGATCATCTGCAACGGCTACAAGGATCGCGCCTACGTGGAGACCGCCCTTCTCGCCCAGCGTCTCGGGCGGAACCCCATCATCGTCATCGACCGCTTCCGGGAGATCGATCTCATCGTCAAGACCGCCCGGGAGCTCGGGATCCGGCCCCGCATGGGCGTTCGCGCGCGGCTTACGACCCGGGGAGCGGGCAAGTGGATGGAGAGCACCGGCGACCGCTCGAAATTCGGCCTCTCGGCGCACGAGATCGTGGAAAGCGTCGAACGGCTTCGGGCGGAGGACATGCTCGATTGCCTCGATCTCCTGCATTTCCACATCGGCTCGCAGATCAGCGCGATCCGGGCCCACAAGGACGCCCTGCGCGAGGCCAGCCGGATCTTCGCCGGACTCCACGAGATGGGGGCGCGCCCCACGCTCCTCGACGTCGGAGGCGGGCTCGGAGTCGACTACGACGGCTCCCAGACCAACTTCCACTCCTCCCGGAACTACACCGAGCAGGAGTACGCCTACGACGTGGTGGCAGCCATCGCGGAGGTCTGCGACGAGAAGGGCATCCCGCACCCGGACATCGTGACCGAGTGCGGCCGCGCGATGACGGCGCACCACTCGGTGCTGATCTTCGACGTGCTCGGCGTGGGGGAGGTGGGAAGCGGCCGCCGCCCGGAGCCGGTCGGTGACGACGCCCACAAGGTGCTGCGGGAGCTCTACGAGATCTGGGACGGGATCTCCCGCAAGAACGTCCTCGAGAGCTACCACGACGCGCTGCAGCTCAAGGAGGAGGCCGCCTCCCTCTTCTCCCTCGGCTACCTCGACCTCCGCGATCGCGCCCGCATCGAGCGCCTCTTCCAGGACTGCTGTGCCAAGATCCTTCGTGTGGCCCAGGAGCTGCCCTTCCTCCCGGAGGACCTCGAGGAGCTTCCCAAGGGTCTCGCGGACACCTACTACGGGAACCTCTCGGTGTTCCAGTCGGCGCCCGACCACTGGGCCGTCAAGCAGCTCTTCCCGGTGATGCCGATCCACCGGCTGGCCAGCCGGCCGACCCGGCGGGGGGTCTTCGCCGACCTCACCTGCGATTCCGACGGCAAGATCGACCAGTTCATCGACCAGCGGGACGTGAAGGACGTGCTCGAGCTCCACCCGTGGACGGGTGCGCCCTACTACATCGGCGTCTTCCTGGTGGGCGCCTACCAGGAGATCCTGGGAGACCTCCACAACCTCTTCGGCGACACCGACGCCGTGCACGTCCGCCTCGAGGAGGACGGCGGCTACTCCGTGGAACACCTGGTGGAGGGCGACGAGGTCAGCGACGTGCTGCAGTACGTGCAGTACGACGTCCGCGCCCTCAAGGAGAAGGTGCGCCGCATCATCGAGCGATCGCTGCGACACGGAAGGATCAGTCTCGAGGAAAGCGCGCTGCTCCGGCGCCGCTACGCCGAGGGGCTCTCGGGCTACACCTACCTCTCCCGGGACGACTGAGTTGGGCGAGGCGCCGCCGAAGCGCCCCGGGAGCCTCCGCTTCGTCTCCTGGAACGTGAACGGGCTCCGGGCCTGCGGGCGCAAGGGCTTCGCCCGATGGCTGGCCGCCTCCGAGGCGGATCTCGTGGGCATCCAGGAGCTGCGGGCCACTCCGGACGACCTCGATCCCGAGCTTCGGGCACCGCCCGGGTGGCACCCCTTCTTCCGGCCCTCCGAGCGCCCGGGGTACAGCGGAGTCGCCCTCTTCTCGCGGCTCGCCGTGGACCGGGTGGAGACCTCGCTCGGCACGCCCCGCTTCGACCGCGAGGGCCGGCTGCAGATCGCCCACCTCGGGCGGCTCGTGGTCGCGAACGTCTACTTCCCCAAGGGAAGCGGCACCCGGCGGGACAACAGCCGCGTGCCCTACAAGCTCGCCTTCTACCGCCACCTCTTCCACCACCTCGAAGGCCTCCGGCGCGCCGGCCGCCGGGTCGTGGTGATGGGCGACTTCAACACCGCCCATCGCGAGATCGACCTCGCCCGCCCGCGGCAGAACCGGCGCACCAGCGGCTTCCTGCCCGAGGAACGCGCCGAGCTCGATCGCTGGCTCCGCGCCGGATGGGTCGACGCCTTCCGCCTCTTCGAGCCCGGACCCGGCCACTACACCTGGTGGAGCCAGCGGCTCGGAGCCCGGGCGCGCAACGTGGGCTGGCGCATCGACCTCGTGCTCGTGTCCCCGCCCGTGGTGCCCCACCTCCGGGCGGCATGGATCGCGCCCGGGGTGCAGGGCTCGGACCACTGCCCGGTGGGCGTGGACGTCCATCGTGCAGTCCTCGGGAGGTCGGCGCCACGCGCCCGCGGCCGGGCACGCCCTACTCGGCGGCGATGACTGCGGCGGCCTCTTCGATGGTCGTGATGCCAGCGTTCACCTTCTGGATGGCACACTCGGCCAGGCTCTGCATCCCCTCGCGCTTGGCGATCTGCGCCACCTGGACCTCCGTCCCGCCCTCGGTGATGGCCCGGCGCATCTCGCGGGTCTTGACTGCCATCACCTCGTGCACCGGCACCCGGCCCCGGTAGCCCGTCCCGTTGCAGTTTTCGCACCCCTCGCCGCGGTAGAGGGCCTCCACCGAGGCGAGCGTCGCCTGGTCGAGGTCGGTGCGCTCGAGCTCGGAGAGATCCACCTCGACCTTGCACTGATCGCAGATCTTCCGCATCAGCCGCTGGGCGATCACGATCTTCACGGCCGAGGCGACGAGATAGGGCTCGATGCCCATGTCCACCAGGCGAACCACGGTGCTCGGCGCGTCGTTGGTGTGAACGGTGGAGAGCACCAGGTGCCCGGTCAGCGCGGCCTTCACGGCGATGGCCGCGGTCTCGTAGTCGCGCATCTCGCCCACCAGGATGATGTCCGGGTCCTGGCGGAGAAAGGAGCGCAGGGCCGCGTCGAAGGTGAGGCCCGCACTCGGTCGCACGTTGACCTGGGTGATGCCGTCGAGGCGGTACTCCACCGGATCCTCGGCCGTGACGATGTTGACCTTCTCGTCGTTGAGCTGGTTCAGGATGGTGTAGAGGGTGGTGGTCTTGCCGCTGCCGGTGGGGCCGGTCACCACGATCATTCCGTAGGGATTGGCGATCGCCTCCTTCACCCACTCGAGAGCCAGCCCCTCGAAGCCGAGGTGGTCGACGCTGGGGCGAAGCTCGCTGTTGCCGAGCACCCGGAGCACCATCTTCTCGCCGTAGATGTTGGGCAGCGAGGAGGCGCGAAAATCGATCGTCTCGCGGTCGGAGAGCGCCACCTTGATCCCGCCGTCCTGCGGGATGCGCCGCTCGGCGATGTCCATGCTGGCCATGATCTTGAGACGGCTGGCCACGGAGTTCTTGAGGTCGCCGGGGATCCGCAGCACGTCGACGAGCTTTCCGTCGATCCGGTAGCGGACCCGCATCTCCTCTTCGAGGGTCTCGATGTGGAGGTCCGAGGCGCCCATCTTGAGGGCCTTCAGCAGGATGCCGTTGACCAGCCGGACGATGGGGGGGTCGAGCCGGTTGATCTCGAGGCGCGCGAGCCCGCGGAGGTCCTCGTAGTCGTCGGCGTCCTCCCCGCTGATCTCCTGGATCGAGTTCTTCATGATCTCGTCCAGCTCGGCGATGGGCGGGCCCGGGATCTCCCCCGAGCCGCCCCGACCGCCGGAGTCGCCCTCGAGGACGCGGGCGAGCGCGGTGGGGGGAGCGACCACGAGCTTGACGGGCGCCTTGGCCGCCCGGCCGATCTCGGTGACGGCGCGCTCGTCGGAGGGATCCGCCGTGGCCACCACCACGGTGTTGCCCTCGCGGCGCAGCGGGAGGCAGCCGGTCCGCTCCATCACCTCGCGGGGGACGAGCTCGGCGACGTCCGGTGCGGGCCGAAGGTCCGCCTCGGGGACGCTGTCGAGACCGAAGGCCTGGGCCACGGCGGCCACCATCCGGGGCTCGGGGACGAGGCCCTTTTCGACCAGGGTCCGCGGAAGGGATCCACCCGCGGCCTTCGCCTCCTTGAGCTGCTGCGGCGTGATGAGCTTGGCGGCACAGAGGGCCTGCCCCAGATCGGGCATCCGATCGTCCTCCGGTTCCCGGCAGCGGCGCCCGCCCGCGGGTCGTCGCCCCGCTCCTTATCGGCATCCGGGCGGCGGGCTTGCGGGGATCTCCGCCCGGAGCTCGCCCGGGCTTCCCCGGTCCCGGCGCACCTCGGGCGGTCCCCCGGGCCGGGTCCTCGGGGAAAGCCCGGAGACCCTAGAGCGCGCGCGCCGGCCGGCCGCCGCCCTGCGGACCGCGGGCACCCCGGATGATCCCCTTCTTCTTGAACATCTTCTCGCGGCGCTCGAGGCGGCGGATGGCGAGGATCCCGAGACGGTCCCCGATCCGCCGAATGGCCTCGGAGGCCCGGGGACGCAGGAAGCAGTTGTGGAGTGCCTTGATCAGCGCCGGGACGGCATCGGCACACCGCGCTTCGCCGAGTGCCTCGCAGGCGGCCTGGCGCACGCTCACGTCGCCGTAGGACAGGGCCTCGAGCATGCGCTCCTTGACCTCCTCGTGTTCGCCGGCGAAGGGCGAGAGCGCCTCGAAGACCGCGAGCTGAACGTCGACGTCGTCGTCCCGGGAGGCGCGAAGCAGGGCCGGAATGGCGGTGGGATCCGCGAGGGTCTTGAGCTTCTCGGCCGCGTAGCGGCGTACGGCCGGATAGCGCGCGAGGAGGAGGGCCGTCAGAACGTCGCAGTCGTCGAGGGGGTCGAGCCCTGCGAGGATCCTGCTCGCGCGCACCTGGGCGGTGCCGCGACACTCGCGCGCCACCCGGATCAGCGGAATCACGGCCCGGGGATCCTCGATCTCCCACAGGCCGAAGGCGACGTTCTTGAACACGTCCTGGTCGTAGCTGTCCGAGAGCGAGTGCAGGACGTCGGCCCGGACCTCCGGATCGAAGCGCATGATCGCCTCGATCGCCGTGCGCCGGAGCCGGCGCATGGTCGACCGTGCGAGCTGGGCGAGCGCGCCGAGCGCCTCCTTCGAGCCCCTCTCGCCGAGCACCTTGGCGATGGCCGCGAGCCCGTCGATGTAGTCGGTGTCGCTCGTGTCCGTGCAGGTGGCGCCGCCGCGTACGAACTCGTAGTAGCGGGGCATCAGCTCTTCGTCGACGACACCCCGCCTGGCGAGGTGCACCATGGCCCGCTTGCGGATCTCCGGATCGCGGTGGTCGACGGCCTCGCGCAGCTTCGGGGTGCTCTCCTCGATCTCGCCGAGGAGATCGATGGCCAGCCTCCGGATCTCCTCCGCGTCGCCGAGGGAGGCGGCGAGCGCGTCGACGGCCGTGGCGCCGCCGAGCCGGGCGAGCCCGGTGATGGCCGCCGCGCGGATCTGCCGGCTCGGATCGCGGGTCATCGCCGCGAAGATGGGCGCATCGTCCGGCTCGGCGAAGTTCGCAAAGATCGCGATGGCCCGTGCGGTGGCACCGGGGTCGGGATGGGCGAGCAGTGGGAGGAGCTGCGCGTAGGTCAGGCTCCGGCAGCTCGCGAGGCCGTCCCAGGCCACCTCCGCGAGCCTGCCCTGCGCTTCGAGCAGGAGGTTCGCGAAGATCTCCGCCACCTCCTCGTCGCCCACCTGCGCCAGCCGCTTGGCGGCGCAGACCCGGATCACCTCGGGATGGGAGGGCTCGACGAGCTCGAGGCAGCGGGCGTCGTCCACGTAGCCGAGCACGCCGTCGACCACGCGCTCGGGCACCTCGGCGAAGCCGGCCACGTCGTCCCGCAGGCGCTGGAGGAGTGTGGCCTTCGCCGCCTCCGCGACCTCGGGAATCTGGTCCCGGGAGGCCCGGAGCAGGTGGGGCGCGGCGGGCCCCGTCTGCTGGCGCGCGAGCGCGCGCACCGCGGCGCGCCGGATGGTGGTGCTCGGGTTCGAGAGCGCGGCACCGAGGGCCCGCACCGCACCTTCGCTGATCACCTCCTCGAGGTCGGCGATGGTGAACGAGACGGCCGCTGTCTGCTTCTGGGCCAGGAAGCGGCCGATGGCGTCCCACGCCTTCGGCGTGTCGACATCGATCAGGGCGACCACCACGGGTTTGGTGTTGGCGCCCGCGCCGGCGAGCTCGAAGAGGGCGGCCTCGAGGCCGGCGACGTCCTTCGAGGCAACCAGTCGCTGGATTCGGTCCGGATCGAGGTGATTCGCCATCACACTTTCATCGGGTGATCGCCCCCACGGGCTTGATGCGGGGAAACCCCCGAGCCCCGGACGCCCGGAGGCCCGCCGGCAGACCGGATGCAGCCGCTGCGGTTCAAGCCGGCAGGGCGGAATCCGATAGGCAGAGCGGGAGCCCGAGCACCCGGCACGCGGTGCGGACCGTGCGCCGGAGACCCGGGCGGCGTCGCGGCCCCGACGCGGGGGATTCGAGGTGTCGGCAGGAAGCGAGCCGGAGGCGGGGATCCCGCTGCGGGAGATCGAGATCGAGATCGACGGGGACCGGCCCGAGCCCACCGCCGAGCTCCGCGAGCTGCGCCGGCGGGCCGAGCGACTCGAGCGCGCCGTCCGGGAGCTCGCCGAGGCGGCGCGCGCGCTCGCCGGGGACGAGGCGAGCCCCTCGGAGCCGATCGATCCGGCGCCCAACCCCCTCGAGGAGGTGCGCGCCTCGGCCCGGGCCCGGGCGGCCGGTCGGGAGGACGAGGCGGTCCGACACGCCGTGCGGGCGGCCCGCTCCCTCGAGGCGGCGGGGTGCCGGCGGGAGGCCCGCGAGACCCTCGAGGAGAACACCCAGGGGCTGCAGCGCCTCGAGGCCGAATCGGTGCACCTGCTCGCCGATGCCTTCGAGGAGCTCGGAGACGGCCGGCGGGCCGGCGAGCTGCTCGCCCGGGCCGCGGAGATCCTGCGCGCCTCGGGGCGGCCCGACCGGGCGGTGCCCACGTGCCGGCGCGCGGCGGCGCTCGGCTGTGGAAGCGTGCACCTGCACCGCACGTGGGGGCTCGCCCTGCTCGCCCTCGGCGAGCCGGAGAGCGCCGTGGGCCACCTCGACCGCTGGCTCCGCGAGAGCCCCGGCGACGCGGATGCCGCCCTGTGGGCCACCCAGGCCGCCCTCGACGCCGGCGACGAGCGCCGGGCCCGGGTCGCGCTCGAACACCTCGCGGTGTGCCTCGGTCTCGGAAGGATCGAGCTGCCCTGCCCGGAGCTCGGCTCGGAGGTGCGCGCGCGCCTCGCGGCGCAGGGAGGGGACGCGCTCCCGCGCCCCCGCACACCCTTCTGGGAGCGACCCGACGTGGTGGGGGAGGCAGGGGACGAGAAGGAGGAGCCGGCCGGGGCGAAGGCGGCTTCGGCGCGCACGGCGGGGCGCGCGGGCGATGCCCCGGGCACCCGGCTCGCGCAGCCCCGGATCTTCATCGCGGAAGACGCCCTGTTCGGACGCGCGCGGCTCTCCCGCATCCTCGACTCCGAGGGATTCGAGGTCCTCCGGTGCTCGGCCATGGAAAGCGTCCTCGAGCGGCTCTCCCGGGAGCGCCTGCCCCTCGACCTCCTCATCCTCCCGATCCGCCCCGGCGAGGCCAGCGATCTCGCCTTTCTGCGCCGGATCCGGGAACTCCCCGCCATGGGCGAAGTGCCCATCCTCGGCATCACCACCCTCGACCGGGGTGGACTCGACCTCGATGCACTCCGCGCGGTGGGCGTGGCCGGCCTGATGGACAAGAGCGCCATCCCCGAGGAGGTGGTCTTCCGGGTGAACAGCCTCGCCCGCGGGCGCACGGCCTACACGCGCCGCTACGACCGCGCCCCGGTCTTCCTCGCCGTGGACGTCGAGGCCGACGGCGTCGTGACCTCGGAGTACGCCTCCACCCTCTCCTGCGGGGGCATGTGCCTGGTGAGCTCGCGGCCCCTGGAGCGCAACACCGAGGTGCACCTGCGCTTCCGGCTCTCCCCCGACGGCCCCCTGGTGGAGGCCGACGCGCGGGTGCTGTGGCAGGCCCGCTTCGAACGCGACGGCCAGACCCTGTACCGCCTCGGCCTCTTCTTCTACCCCCTCCGGGCGGACCACAAGGAGCTGGTGGCCCGGGAGGTGGCCCGCATCCTCTCGGCGACCCACTTCTAGGCCCGACCTGCGGCCCGCGGGCCCGCGGCCGCCGCCCGCCGGACCGGCGGACCGGTATCGACTGGCGCGAGCCCTGCGAACGGGCTTCCCTCCCCCGCGGCCCGGGAGGGATTCGGATGGTGGAGCCCGCCGAAGCCGATCGCGAGGGACCGGCTTCGACCGCGGAGGGGCCGCTGGCCGGCGTGCGCGTCCTCGACGTGACCCACGTGATGGCGGGGGCCTGGTGCGGGCTC
>JALSIO010000766.1 GCA_026989995.1 Myxococcales bacterium | reverse complement strand
GCCCGTGGGGGTGAGGGCCTTGCGCCAGGCGAGCAGGAACTCCCGGTTCGGGCCGAAGGCGCAGAGCGCCGTATCCCCGTGGTAGTGGGTCTCGCGGACGAGCTCGAAGCGGTGCACCGGTCGGGGTCGTACGATCTCCGAGAGCACCGCGACCACCCGCCGATCGGTGCGGAAGCCGTAGACGCGGCGCCAGGGCGGCCAGCCGAGGGTGGGGACGAAGCGCTGCCGCTTGATCTGGCCCCAGGTCAGGATGTAGATCTCGCCTGCGGGAAAGAAGTCCGCCTCGCCCTCGAAGCGGTACGCCGGGTCGATCTCGGCACATCGATAGCCCGCGGATTCCAGCACCCGGCGGTAGTGCGGCTTTTCGCCGGCACGGGTCGGGAGGAGGTTGGCGAGGTAGAAGGTCTTCTCGGTGAAGGGCTTTCGCGCGTCGAGGCCGGTGAGGAAACCCGCGTTGGCCGGGTACACGAGGCCCGGGTGCTCGGGGTCCGGGGGCACCACCACGATGCGGACGCCGAGCTCGAGGAGCACGTCGCGCAGGCGGCCCCACTGGCGGATGGCGAGCTCGCGGTCCACCCGACGCCGGAGGCCCAGACGGGTGCGGGTGTGGGGGTTGGCACCGCCCTTCACGCTGAAGTGCCGGGGATCGCCCATGAGCACGGCGCGGCGCCATCCGGATGCCGAGCTCACGGCGGCGGCATCCCGGGCGGAAGGCTCGCCGGATCGAAGCCCCCGGGGTGCTCGAGATGGGCCTGGGGGAAGGTGCAGTAGACCGCGGAGAGGATTCCCGCGGGCCGGTCGTTTCCGCTCTTTCGGAGGCCGCCGAAGGGGAGCCGGCCGCTGGCTCCCACCGTGCCGCGGTTCCAGTTGAGCACGCCCACCGCGACCCGGCCCACGGCCTGCTCGAAGGCCCTGCGGTTCCGGCTGAACACCGACGCTGCGAGGCCGTAGTCGGAATCGTTCAGGGCGGCGATGCCGTGCTCGAGGTCCACCACCGGAAGGACTGCGGCCTCCGGTCCGAAGATCTCCTCCCGCAGGTAGGGGTGTTTCTGCCGGGCGTCGGCGAAGCGGGTGAGCCCGGGGGCCGTGTAGGGGGGAAGGTGGTCCACCTCGGCCGGAAGCAGCCGCTCGCCCCCCGCCTCCGCCGCCAGGGCCCGGAACCGCGCCAGCTTCTGGTGGGCCGCTGGCGAGACCAGGGGCCCCATGAACACGCCCGGGTCGAGGGGCGGGCCCACCCGGACGCCGCGCAGCACGGCCCGCAGCCGCTCGGTGAAGGAATCGACGAGGGGCTCCTCCACGAAGACGCGGCTGGCGCAGGTGCAGCGCTGCCCGGTGGTGGCGCAGATGGAGATCGCGGTCTCCGCCACCGCGAGATCGAGGTCGGCGTCCCGCAGGACGAGAATTCCATTCTTCCCGCCCATCTCGAGCGCGAGGATCTTGTGCGGCTGGTCGAGGGTCGCCTCCTGGATGGCCCGGCCCGCGGCCCAGGAGCCGGTGAAGAGCACGCCGTCGACACCCGGGTGGGCGGCGAGCAGGGCCCCGGTCTCGGCGCGGCCGTGGACGATCTCGAGCACCCCCGGTGGAAGCCCGGCGTTGCGGTAGAGCCGCGCGAGCCGATCGCCCACCGCGGGGGTGAGCTCGCTCGGCTTGAAGACCACCGTGTTGCCGGTGGCGAGGGCTGGGGCGATGTGGCCGTTCGGGAGATGGGCCGGGAAGTTGAAGGGGCCGAGCACGGCGAGCACACCGCGGGGGTGGAAGCCCGCGCGGGTGCCCGGGCGCGCCTCGAGCGGCGCCACGAAGTGCATTCCCTCCTCGAGCGTGAGGTCGATCTTCGCGGCCACGGAGGCGACCTCCGCCCGCGCCTCCCAGAGGGCCTTGCCCATCTCCCGGCTGATCAGCCGCGCGAGCGGCTCGGCGTCCGCACGGACGGCGTCCCGAAAGCGGCGGAGCAGGGACGCCCGCTCCTCGAAGGGCGTGGCGCGCCAGGTGGGGAAGGCCTCCCGGGCCCGGGAGACGGCCTCGTCGAGGGCCCGGGCGTCCCACACCGGGAAGCGTCCGACCTCGTCCCGCGGGTCGGCCGGAGAGACGCTGGTCAGGAACTCGGTCACGGGGCCTCCCCGAGCCGCGGCCTCACGGAAGTGGCGTCACCAGGACGCGGTCGCCCGCCGCCACGCCGAGGGCCTCCCGCGCCGCCGCGGTGACCGCCGGGGAGCCCTCCTCGTCGAGGGGGACGACCGTGGCACGGAAGCCCCGCTTCCCCTCGGCCGAGAGAAGCGCGAGCGGTCCGCGAGGCGGGTCGTCCTCGGGTGCCGGGGCCCCGGGCAGCACGAGCTCCCGCCGGTCCCGCACGCAGGTGATGGCATCGCGCGCAGCCCCGTAGTAGGGCCCTCCGTCGAAGGGGTCGACCTGGTTCAGGTACTGGAAGCCCACCCGCTCGAGAATGCGCACGGCGGCCACCGAGGTGGGATTCGGCCGGCCGATCACCTCCCGGACGTTCTCCGGGAAGAGCGTCGCGTAGACCGGGTCCTGGGGAAAGAGATCGGCGATGAACTGCTTGGTGCGCGCGGAGAGGTGGTCGGCCTCGCGGTAGGAAAGCCCGGTGAACCGCGCGCCGAAGGCCTCCCAGAGCCGATTGGTTCCGTCCGCGTCGAAGGGCGAGAGCATCTCGGCGACCACCTCCCGTTCGAAATCGTCGGGGTGGAGCGCCATGTACGCGAACCGGACGGTCGACAGCGCCTTGCCGCAGCGGGCGGGGTGATGGCGGTAGGCGGGCTCGAGCACGAGCCCCCCGATCTCGGTGGGGCCGTCCTCGCTGAAGCGGAGTCGCAGCTTCTGGTGCACGAAGCGACGCCGGAGCTCCTCGCTCCGGCGCTCCTCGGTGGAGACCTCGAGCCAGCAGAAGGGATGCTCGGGCCGGCCGTGCTTGGCGAGGATCATCGAGGTGCCCACCGACCGCCCGGTCTGCGTGTCTTCGAGCACGAAGGTGTAGACCCCGTCGCGCCAGTCGGCGAGGTGCCCCGCGAAGGAGCGCACGCTCCTTTCGATCCGCGCTTCGAGGAAGTCGCGGTCCCTCGGAAGATTCACGGAGTCGAGCTGCTCGGCGAGGGCCACGAGGTCGTCGAGGTCGCCCGGCCCGATCGGACGCAGGATCAGCACGCGAGACCCCTCGACTCGGCCACCCGCGCGAGCGCTTTCTCGAGGATGGTGAAGCCCGCCTCGAGCTCTTCGTCGGTGACGTTCACGGGCAGCAGCATCCGGATCCGCAGGGGTCGCGAGCCGGCTCCGAAGACGAGCAGGCCCTCCTCGAGGGCGGCGCGGATCACCGCGCGGGTGGTCTCGGGTTCGCCGTCCCACGGGGTGAAGGCGTGCATGGTGCCGATGCCGCTGCGCTCGCGAACCGCACCGGGCATGCGGCGCTCGAGTGCCTCGAAGCGGCGGGCCACACGCCGCTCGAGGACCGCGATGCGCCCCTCGGGACCGAGGTAGCCCTCCTCCTCGAGCTTTTCGAGGATCCGGGCGCCCACGGCCATGCCGGCGGTGGCTCCCGCAAAGGTTCCCGCCACGAGCCCCGGCCGCGGGTTGTAGGCGGCGCGGAAGAGGACGGCGCTTCCCTGCAGCATCTTCCCGACCGTGACCACGTCCACGTACTCCTCGAGGCCCAGGGTCCGGAAGGCGAAGAGCTCCGGGGTGCGCCCGAAGGTCTGCACCTCGTCCACGAAGACCGCCACTCCCGCCTCGCGGCATCGCGCCATGAGCGCGGCCAGGAACTCCCGGCCGCCCACGCGCACCCCGCCCTCGCCCTGCACGATCTCGAAGAGCATGGCGGCGATGCGTCCGGGGTAGCGGGCGAGGTGCGCGTCGAGCGCGGCGAGGCTGCGGGCGGTCGAGTCCGGATCCGACGGGTCTTCGAAGGGGACGTAGAGGACGTTCCCGCGGAGCGGCAGCCCCTCCCGAAAACCGGGCTTGTCCGTGATCTCGGCGAGCGTGGTCGTGCGCCCGGCGAAGGCGCCCTCGAAGGCGACGATGCGGTCGGCCGGGTGGTGCTTCTGGAAGATGATCTTGAGGGCGTTTTCGTTGGCCATCGCCCCGGAGACCGAAAGCCAGACGTGGCGGAGGCGGCGGCCCGCGAAGCGGCGGAGGAGCCGCGTCAGGTGGTGGTACTCCGGCCCGGGCAGGAGATGGCCCTGGAACGCGGTGTCGCGGGCGGCGGCCACCACCGCCGCCCGAAGCAGGTCGCGGTCGGCGTGCCCGAAGCCGTAGACCCCGATTCCCCCGATGAAGTCGAGGACCGTGCGCCCGTCGGCGAGGCGAACCCGCGCGCCGCGACCGGCACCGGAGGCGAGGAGCGGCAGGAAGAGGGGCCGACCCCGGTGGCGCCCGAGCTCGGCGACCGCCCGGGCGTACGCCTCGGGGCTGAGCACGCGCTCCCGGCATTCGTCCTGCACCGCGGCGACGAGGACCTCGGCGGCCTCGGACACGCGGGGGCAGTCGAGGAGCGGCTTGAGCGGGTTCCGCGGCCGGCGCGCCATGACGCCAGAGCCTATCGGCCGCGGGGCAGACCGGCTTGCGGGTGCCGGGAGACGGGTGGGGTGGCCTCCAGCGCCGCCCCCCCGGAAGCGGGGCAACCCCGGCCGAGCTGCCGGGTGAAGGCCCCAGTCCGCGAGGGGCGTGGGTTATCCTCCGCGCCCGGGGGGAGGGAGGCAGGTGGCGTCCCGGGAGAAGCTCGGAGACCGGATCCGATCGTCCTCGCGGCGCGCGGTGGAACGGGCCCGGGGGGGACGGCTCCGTCGGCGGGCTGCGGAGGCCGAGCGCCGTCGCCGCGAGGTGCTCGGCGAGTCCGCGCCCTACGTGGGGCTCGTGCGCGCTCCCTCCTCGCCCCACCCCCCGCCCTCGTCGCTGCGCCGCTTTCGGGTGGCCACCTACAACGTCCACCGGTGGACGGGCCTCGCGGCCCGCCCCGTGCCCGACCCGGCCCGCGCCGGCTTCGTGCTCTCCGAGCTCGACGCCGACGTGATCGCGCTGCAGGAGGTGCTCCGCCCCTTCGACGGCGACGACGACCCGATCGCCCGGCTCGCCGAGCACCTGCGGCTCCACGTGGCCTTCGTCGCGACCCGGGTGCACCGGCGCGGCGAGCTCGGCAACGCCGTCCTGTCCCGCTGGCCGATCCGCACCGTGTCCACCTTGGCGCTTCCCGGTTCCCGGCTCGAGCGGCGATCGGCGCTCGCCGTCGCCTTCGGCGGAGCGGCTGCGTCGATCTCGGTGGTCTCGACCCACCTCTCCCTCGTGGACCGGATCCGCCAGCGCCAGGTGGAATACCTCCTCGGCCATCCGAACCTCTCGAGCGGGGCGGTGATCCTGCTCGGCGACATGAACGCCTGGCGCCGGTGCAAGGGAACGCGTGCGCTCGAATCCCGGTTCTCCGAGCACCACAACCTGGCCTGGCCCGCCTCCTTCCCGGCCGCGGCCCCGGTGCTCGCGCTCGACCGCATCTACGCCGAGGGGGCCCGGGTGCTCGAGCTCTCCGCGCACCAGACCGCCGCCGCGCGGCGGGCCTCCGATCACCTTCCGATCGTGGCGACCCTCGAGCTGCGGCGCGGCGCGGAGCCACGTCCCAGCTAGACCTCCCCGGTCGCGGCCCCCGGAGCGGGCGGCAGCCGCTCCGGGGGCGCTCCCTGGGAGGGGATCGCCGCTTCCCCGCGCTGCGCCTACTGCAGCAGCTGCAGGGCGAGCTGGGACGAGAGGTTCGCCTGGGCGAGGACGGCCACACCCGCCTGCTGGAGGACCTGGTTCCGGGTGAGCTCGGCGGTCTCCGAGGCCACGTCGACGTCCCGGATCCGCGACTCCGCCGCGGACGTGTTCTCGATGGCGACGACGATGCTCCGGACCGTCGACTCGAGCCGGTTCTGCGCGGTCCCGAACTGCGCCCGAAGTGAGGCCACGGTGCTGACCGCGCTGTCGAGGACGGCCAGCGCGCTGCGGGCGCCGCTCATGGTGCTGATGGCGGTTCCGGTGGCCACGCCGATCGCCGACGCCCGGGCGTCCACGCCCGAGACCACGATCCGGTCGTTCGTGGTGTTGTCCACGCCCACCTGGAAGACGGCGCTGGTGGTGGCATCGTTCAGCACCTGGATCCCGTTGAACTCGGTCGTGTTGGCGATCCGGTCGATCTCGTTGCGGAGGTCCTGGAACTCGTCGTCCAGCGCCTGCCGCTCGGTGGATCCCAGCGTCCCGTTGGCCGACTGGATCGCGAGCTCGCGCATCCGGATCAGGATGCCGCTGGTCTCGTTCAGCGCCGCTTCGGCGACCTGGAGCAGCGAGATGCCGTCGTTGGCGTTGCGCTGGGCCTGGCCGAGGCTCCGGATCTGGGCCCGGAACTTCTCCGAGATGGCCAGCCCGGCCGCGTCGTCCGACGCCCGGGTGATGCGCAGGCCGGACGAGAGCCGTTCCAGCGACCGCCCGAGGCGATTCGTGGTGTTGAGCAGGTTTCTCTGCGCGTTGATGGACGCGACGTTGGTATTGACCCGAAGGCCCATGACACACCCCTCCCTGAGTGTTGCGCCCGGCTGGCCGGGCGCGTGGCTGGCGGGGAGGGGCTTCGTCGGCTGGCCCGCCCCGCCGGCGCGGCCCCGGTGCGCGCAGGCGCCCGAAGCCGCCCGTGCCCGCCTCCGGTGCAAGCCACGGGCCAGAAAAACGGACGGATTTCGAGGGGTTGTGTGAAATGGCCCGGCGACGCGCGGAGCTGCGGAGCCTGCTGCTCGCCGGCTGCGACCGGGGTGCTCCGGATCTGCACGACTCCTGCACGGGAGCTTCCGCCGGACGGGGTGGACCTGCGTTTCGCTCCGAATGCCCCTCCGCAGCCGCGTTGCAGGATGCACGCGGAACTCGTGCGGAGCACCGGCGGGACCCGTGCAGGCGGATCGCGCCCCGCCCGCGGACGAAGGGCAGCAACTGGCGTCCGCACGGCAGGTCGCCGGCGGACCGCAGGCGGAGCGGGTGCATCCGGGGCGGCGGGCTGCCCCCGCGCCACGGGCCCGCCGAGGCGCCGAAGATCCCTTCGACGCCACGCGCAGCCGCGTGCGACCGGCCGGGGTCCGCGGCGAAGCGGTCCGCCCGCTAGTGGAAGCGCGCCACGCAGGAGCCGTCGCCGCAGGTGTCCACGAAGGCGCCGTTGGGAGCGAGGAAGCGGGACTTCTGCTCGAGGGATTGCGGTGCGCGGCGCGGACACTCGTGCGGATCGGAGCCGTAGAAGAGCGGGCAGGGTTGCAGCTCGGGATTCATCGTGCGCGGCGGCGGCCGGTTGCCCGGGGGCGGTTCGAGGTTGCCGCTGTCCCACACCACGAGCACCGAGGCATCCACCGGCCGTCCGTCCCGGGCGTCGAGCCGCGGGATCGCGAAGTAGGGGCTGCGGTCGCGCCACGGGCGGGGCTCGACGAGGAGCGTGCCCGGCGAGGCGGGGCTCTGCTCGCCGACGAAGCGGCCGGGGTCGAAGGCAGGCCAGCGGACCGAGGCCCCGATGGTGCGCGCCAGATTCTCGGCGGTGATCTGGGCGACCTGGAGATCGCCCCACGCCACGTGGATCAGCACCCGCTTCGGGGGGGTCCCCGGGTAGGGGTCGCGGGTGAGGTGGTTGGCCTGGCCGTTGGTCTCGGTGCGATCCCAGAGCATCTGGGCCAGGGAGATGGCGAGGTTGATGTCGAGGGGATCGGTGTAGCCCAGGAAGAGCCGGAAGACGTCGAAGTCGACGCTCCGGCGGAGCAGGGTGCTGTAGTTCATGCCGGTCACCCCGAGCACCACCCGATCGAAGTCCTGGGCATAGGCGGCGAGACCGCCCCCTGCGATGCCGCCCTGGCTGTTTCCGTCGTAGAAGAGGCAGCGCGGCTCGCCCGGGGACGGCGGCCAGGTGCAGGCGAAGATGTCCCCGAAGGCGGGGTCCGTGCGGAGGCCCTCGGGATGGATCATCAGGCGCCCGAGGAAGAGGAAGTTCAGGATGGCCTGGTGCAGGCGATCGGCGAGGCTCGGGAAGCCGCTCATGTCCGCCAGGATGCGGGCAGCCGTGAGCTGGTCCTCCTCGCCCATGCCGATCCAGCGGGTGCCGCAGAAGATGAAGTTGTGGCGCACGGCGAAGGTCTCGACGTGGCTCGCGCCCACCTCGTCCTGGGATCCGAGCAGCCCGTGTCCGTAGAGCGCGGGCCGTGCGGGGTGCTCCGGGGTGGCCGTGCCCGGAACGGTGCAGCGGAAGTCTGCGGTGAAGAACTCCGGCTGCGGCGACAACCCGCAGTCCGCGTCGCCGCCCGCGCAGGGATCGATGGTCGCCTGCACCGGGAGTCCGTCGGGGCCACGGGTGAGGCGGGTGACCTCGGTCTGGCCGTGTTCGGTGAGGTACAGGGGCACCTCGAAGGTTCCATCGATCCGCCGCACCGGGATCCCATCCCGGCTCCGCTCCTCCACGCGGGTGACCCGGAAGCGCGGAGCCCGATCTCCGAGCTTCGCGAAGGCGTCGTCGCGCATCCTCAGCATTCGCTCGGAGAGGTTGCGGGTGCTGAGGACCGTGAAGTCGAAGGCGAGGAAGAGCTCGTCCCGCCGGATGCCCGCCCGCTCGAGGTCGGCGAAGAGCCGCTCCATCGCGGGCCGGCGGGCCTCGAGCTCCGGGAGGGCGGTTCGCAGGCGGTCCCGGTAGATCCGAAAGCCGGCCTGGGCCGGAATCTCCCGACCCGACCCGTCCACCAGGCGGCGGAAGGCCACCGCGTAGCGCCGGCCATCCCGGAGGTTCACCGCGGGCCGCACGAAGAGCGCCTGGCGGGGGCCCGGCTCCGCATCGACGTCGAGTTCGGCGAAGAAGGGCACCCGCTCGCCGGTCTCGGCGTCGAGGAGCACCACGGGCGAGTCGGCATCGAGGGAGCGCTCGATGTCCCAGATGGGCGGGATCCGGCTGCCCTCGAAGTCGAGCCCCGGGATCACGGTCTGGATGGCCGAGCCCGGACTGAAGCCGTCGTTCCGGTTCCACTCCTCGGGCTCGATGGGTCGGCCCTGGAAGTTCCGCGGCATCCCCTCCCTCGGGAAGGAGATCCGCAGTCCGGTGTCGGTGGTGGGGTCCGGGCGGGTGAAGAAGTC
>JALSIO010000765.1 GCA_026989995.1 Myxococcales bacterium | reverse complement strand
CCTGCTCACCGCCACGCTGCCCTCGAGCCACGGCGCCATGTCCAAGCCCAGCGTGCTTCCCGACGAAGCCGTGCTCGTCTCCGAGGTGCTCCGGGATGCCGGCTACACCACGGGGGGAATCGTCTCCAACATCAACCTGGCGCCGAGCTTCGGCTTCGACCAGGGCTACGACGAATACGTCTACCTGGCGCCGGACTACCTGGCCGGCGCGAAGGAGTCCTCCTCGAAGCTGATCCTCTACCAGCTCGCCCGCCAGGTGGTGTACCGGCTCAAGCCGGGCCACCGCGTCGGCGACTTCTACCAGGACTCGGAGGTGGTCAACCGCGTCGCCTTCGACTGGCTCGACCGCAACCGGGAAGCGCGCTTCTTCCTCTTCCTCCACTACATGGACCCGCACGACCCGTACTTCCGGCACCCCTACGACGGGCACGCCATCGCCCGCGTGCAGCACCCGCACCCGGACCCGTCGATGGCCGAGGAGATGCGGGAGCTCTACATCGGCGAGATCGAGTACCTCGATCGCAACATCGGCCGGCTCTTCGAGCGGATGCGCGAGCTCGGTCTCTACGACGACGCGCTCATCGTGCTGACCGCCGACCACGGGGAGGAGTTCCACGACCACGGCGGTTTCTGGCACGGGCTGACCCTCTACGACGAACAGATCCACATCCCCCTGCTCGTCAAATGGCCCGCGGGCCGCCGCGAGGCGCCCCGCGAGCTGGAAGATGCCCTGGTTCGTCACATCGACGTGGCCCCGACGCTGATCCGCCGCGCCGGGGGCCAGGTGCCGGCGGCGATGCAGGGCGTGGATCTCGTGGGCGCGGAGGCGCGCACGGCGGAGAAGGACACCGTGGTCTACGCCGAGGAGGACCACGAGGGGAACGTGCTTTCCGCCGTCAGAACCCTGCGGTGGAAGCTCCTCACCGCGAACGAGGGCAACCCGCGCGGCCTTCCCCCGCGCGAGCTCTTCGACGTGGCCGCCGATCCACGGGAGACCGAGAACCTCTACGACCGGGAGCCCACCGTGGTGGCGGAGCTCGACGCCACCGCGGACCGGATCCGGCGCTACGCCCTCGGCGAGGCAGTGGCGGGCCATGAGACCGCCGAGCTCTCCCGCGAGGAGTGCGAGCGCCTCGCCATGCTCGGCTACGCCGACCCCGCCGACTGCGCCAAGCTCCGCTGACCCCACCAGCCCGGGGCGACGGGCCGGCGGAGGGATGGGGAGCGCTCCGTCCCCGCCGGGTCCACTCCCTCGCGACCACCGTCCGGCCCGGGCGGGCAGGGGAGTCCAGGCCGGGCCCCGGAAGGAGATCCACAGAGCCTCCGGGCATCCGGGAGGGACTCGAATTCTTCCGAAATTTCGGAATGTTACAGACTCAGTGGTGCTTTTTTGCAGGCCGCGTGATTTTTCTTCCCACTCCCGGAGGATTTGTGGTAAAAATTCCCGCAGATCGAGCCAGCCATCTGGATCGATCTCCTTGCAGGCCTCCTCGTGCAAGGCGCGCAAGGCTCCGGTGACGCCCCGCCAAGGAAAGCCCCTGTCGCCGGGGCCTTGCGCAGCCTGGCCCTTGCCGGCCACCCCTGTTCGCGACCTCCGACCGACCCCCGCCCGGCTCCGCAGCGCCCTGCCCGCCGTGTCCCGCGTGGAGGCAGGGAGGGCGATGCGGTAGGCTGCTCGCCCTCGGATCCGGTCGCCTCTCGCCGGATCGGGGCGATTTCCGGCGCTTGCAGCCCCCGGGCCGCGGCGCCCTCCGGCGCGCACCGGGCCCCGGACGGGGTTCCGGGCATCGCGGAGCAGGCGGCGACGCCGGCTCCCACCGGAGGCGGCCGACGGCCCTCCCCGACGTGCTAAGCGCCACCACCCGAGAGCTGCGGGATCGACATGGCCAAGGACACGACCCGGCCCGGGCGCGCGGCGGGCACCTCCACCCGCTCGGTCCACGGGGGCGAGCGCGAGCACCGGGAGAGCGACGCGCTCACCACGCCGATCTACCAGACCTCGACCTTCTGGTTCCGGAACTCCGAGGAGCTCCGCGCCTACCAGGAGGGACGGCTGCGCAGGGACGAGTACGGCCGCTACGGGAACCCCACCTGGCGGGCGGTCGAGCGGAAGCTGGCCGACCTCGAGGGCGCCGAGGACGCGGTGCTCTTCGCCTCGGGAATGTGCGCCGCGACCACCACCTTCCTGGCCCTGCTCCCGCGGGGCGGCCATCTCATCGTGACCAGCGACTGCTACCGGCGCACCCGCCAGTTCTGCGACGAGTACCTGGTGAAGCTCGGCGTCGAGGTCACGGTGATCGAGCCTGCCAACCCGGCCAAGCTCGCGGAGGCCATCCGAGAGGAGACCGTCCTCTTCTTCACCGAGTCCCCGACCAACCCCTACCTCCGGGTGATCGACGTGGCGGAAGCCGCAGAGATCGCCCACGCCCGGGGAGTCCGGGTGGTGATCGACAACACCTTTGCGAGCCCCGTGAACCACAACCCCCTGGCCGACGGCGCGGACCTCGTCCTCCACAGCGCCACCAAGTACCTCGGCGGCCACAACGACCTGCTCGCGGGCGCCGTCGCCGGCTCCGAGGAGCTCGTCTCGAAGCTCCGTGCCGCGGTGGGCGTGCTCGGTGGAGTCACCGATCCCCACAGCGCCTACCTCCTGCTGCGCGGCATGAAGACCCTCGACCTGCGCATGCGCCAGCACAACGCCTCGGCCCGGCGCATCGCCGAGTGGCTCGAGGGCCACCCGCGGATCCGCCGCGTCTTCTACCCCGGGCTGCCGAGTCACCCGGACCACCCGGTGGCACGCCGCCAGATGCGGGGCTTCGGCGGCGTGGTGACCTTCGAGGTGGACGCCGACCTCGAGGGGACGATCCGCTTCGTGGACGCCTGCCGCATCCCCTACCTCGCGCCGAGCCTCGGCGGGGTGGAGTCGCTGATCGAGATGCCGGTCCTGATGTCCTACTGGGACAAGACTCCCGAGGAGCGGCTGGCCTTCGGCATCACCGACTCGCTTGTCCGCCTTTCGGTGGGCATCGAGGACGTCGGGGACCTGATCGCCGACCTCGAGCAGGCCCTCGAGGCGGTCTAGGCCCGGGCGCACCCATCTCGCCCATGCCGAAGGGCAAGCTCCACCCGGGAATCCCTGGAAGGCTGGGTGCCCGAACCGGCAGTCGAGGGAAAGACCCACTGAGGCCCCACCCGAAGGCCAGAGGTCGTGCGCATCGACGGCGGATCGATGATCGAGCGGATCCCGGTGGAGGGCGAGTCGGTGGCCGAGGCCTTCGAGGTGGCGCGCTCGAGCGAGGGGACCGGGTTCAGGCGACCCGACGCGGCTCCTCGAGGGCGGACGTGGGGCTCGGGGGAGCCCCGTGCACGCGCCGGGCACGGGCCCGCAGGTAGAGCACGACGCCGCCCACGAGGAGGAGCGGAAGCGCCGTCATGAAGGCGGTGGTGAGGATGAACTCCGCGCGGTTGTTCGTCTCTCCCGCCGCGCAGACGGCACAGGCGAGGGCCCGCCCCGGCGCCACGAGCACGGCAGCCGCGAGCAGAGGGCCCGCAAGCCGTGTCCGGAGTCGTCTCCGCACCGCGCCCATCAGAAGTACACCTGCCAGTAGAGGATCGGCCACAGGCCGACCACGAAATACCAGAACAGCTGTACCGAGGCGAAGGTGTCCTGCCGGAGCCGCCCCTCCGCGAGCCGCAGGGCCGCCCAGCCGAGCGCCAGGATCGCCGCCACGGCGTGGAGCGCGTGAAGGCCCACGATCAGGTAGAAGAAACTTCCGTGGGTACTCGAGCGAAGGGTGAGCCCCTCGCGCACGAGCCCGACCCATTCGACGCCCTGGAAGCAGACGAAGAGGCCGCCGAGCGCCACCGCGAGCAGCACGGGCCGCAGCGCCGTCGAGGGCGCCCTCCGAAACCGGGCCTGGGCCCAGGCCAGGGCGGCGCCGGAGAGCAGCAGCGCCCCCGTATTGAACGCGGTCTCCTCCACCGGCAGTCGGGGCTGCCCCACCGGCGGCCACTCCACCGCGAGGCCCTTGACCACGAGGAAGGCCGAGATCAGCCCCGCAAAGAGCATGATCTCGGCGAGCACGAAGAGCAGCATGCCCAGCACGCCGTTGGGCAGCAGCGGCTCGCGCCGGGGTCGGACCGGAAGTGCGACGACCTTGCCCATCTCGCGCTCCTGCCGCCCCCCTGCGCTCAGTGGTGCGCAGTCCCGTGGCCCACGGTGTGGGAGGCCGCCTCGTCGTAGAGCTCGAAGGAGGGCTTCTCCCAGTTGCTGCCCTCGGCCTCCATGACGTCCGGAGCGGTCCCCGCGAAGAAGAGGAACATGAAGACCAGGCAGGTGGTCAGCATGTACACGATGTACCGCTTCTCGATGTTCAGGTGCATGAAGTTCTTCGCGACGAGGTACGCCTTCACCACGGCGATGCCGAAGGCCGTGATGAGGGTCACGATCTGGATCCCGAGCATGGGGCCGAGCACACTCACCACGAGCAGCCCCACCAGGATGGCCCAGATCTTCACGTAGTTCGGATGGTGGTGTTCGCTCACGACCTCGGCCTCACTTCGCGATGTAGAGGAGCGGGAAGAGGAAGATCCAGACGATGTCGACGAAGTGCCAGTAGATCCCGGCGAGCTCCACCCGGTGGAGCTCCTGGTTCCGCGCTGCGCTTCTCGCCACGAAGACCATCACGACGGCCCCTGCCAGCACGTGGGCCGCGTGAAGTCCCGCCGCCGTGTAGTAGAAGGACCAGAAGGTGTCCGCCGTGATGGTGTAGCCGTGGCGAATCTCCATGGTCCACTCGAAGGCCTTGACGATGAGGAAGGTCGCCGCCCCTCCGATGGTGGCCCAGAGCAGCTTCGCGGCCTTGGGGCCGTTGCCCTCTTCCGCCGCCTGGTGGGCGAGCACCGCCGTGAGACTCGAGGTGAGCAGAACGAGGGTGTTGAAGGCCCCGATCCAGGTGTTGGTGGCCGCCGCCTGCGCGTGCCAGGCGTCGTGAGCGAGCCGGTACATGATGTAGGAGGCGAGGAGGCCCCCGAAGATCACGATCTCGGAGCCGAGGAGCCACCACACGGCCAGCTTGCCGGTGGGGATCTCCGTGGCACTCCGCGTGGTGGCGATCGGACGACTGCTCATCTCTCCCATCCCCCGGGCAGGCGCCCGGACTCCCGGCGGGGCCCTTGCCCTACTCCGGTGCGTTCTGCGGCCAGTAGTCCTCCGCACGACCGGGCACCGAGTACTCGTAGGGACCGCGGTACACGGTCGGGAGCGTCGCGAAGTTGCCGTGCGGCGGCGGCGAGGGGGCCTGCCACTCGAGGGTATTGGCCTTCCACGGGTTCTGCGGAGCCTTCTCCCCGCGCCTGAGGCTCCGCACGAAGTTCACCAGGAAGACCAGCTGGAAGCCCAGCATCACGAGCAGGGATACCGTCGCCAGCACCCGCAGGGCCTGCAGCTCCGGCGTGGCGAGCTCGGGGAAGTGCTCGTAGTTGTAGATCCGGCGGTGCTGCCCGGCGAGCCCGAGGATGAAGAGCGGGAGGAAGATCCCGTTGAAGGGGATGATCGTCCCCCAGAAGTGGATCTTGCCCAGCCGGTCGTCGAGCATGCGCCCGAACATCTTCGGGAACCAGTAGGTGATGCCGGCGTAGAAGCCGATGATCGCGATGGGGAAGAAGGTGTAGTGGAAGTGCGCGAGCACGAAGTAGCTGTCGTGGAAGTAGATGTCCGCCCCGCTGGCGCCGAGGAAGATCCCCGTCACCCCCCCGATCAGGAACTCGGCGATGAAGGCGAGCGCCCAGAGCATCGGGGTGGTCAGCCGGATCGACCCCCCGTAGAGGGTGGCGATGTACACGAAGCACATCTCGGCGATGGGAACCGAGATGAGCAGCGTCGTGATCGTGAAGATGTGCGCCATCCGGGGATCGATCCCGGCGACGAACTGGTGGTGGGCCCACACGGTGAAACTCAGGATCCCCGTCCCGAAAGCCGTGTAGAGCACGGTCTTGTAGGCGAAGAGCTTCTTTCGGGCGAAGACGGTGATGATCTCCGCCACGATTCCCATGGCCGGAAGCAGCACCACGTAGACCTCGGGGTGGCCGAAGAACCAGAACAGGTGCTGCCAGAGGACCGGATCGCCGCCCCGGGCCGGGTCGAAGAAGCCGGTGCCGAGCTGCTGGTCGAAGAAGAGCATCACGGCCCCCGCGACCAGGGGGCCCACCGAGAGCATGAACATGATGCTCGCGAGCACGATCATCCACACCACGATGGGGATGTCGTACATCTTCATCCCCGGCGCCCGGGAGTTCATGGCGGTGGTGATGAAGTTGATGCCGCCGAGCAGGAAGGCGACGAACTCGAGGGCCACGGCGAGCAGCCAGAGGGAGGACCCGAGCGGCGTCAGGCTGTACTCGGCCTTCGCCGAGAGCGGCGGGTAGGCCGTCCAAGCCCCCCCGAAGGCGCCGCCCTCCACCAGGAAGGAGGCGATCAGCACCAGGACGCTCAGGAAGAAGATCTGGTACGAGAGCCGGTTGATCCGCGGAAACACCATGTCGTCGCAGCCGATCATGAGCGGGATCAGGAAGTTCCCGAAGGCGGCGATCAGCACGGGCATCGCCACCCAGAAGATCATGATGGCGCCGTGGTTGGTGACCAGCGCGTTGTAGTCCGCCGGGGAGACGAGCCCCCACCCGGGGACCTCGATCCCCGGGAAGGCGAGCTGCATGCGGAAGGTGTAGGCGAAGAAGCCCCCCACCATCGCCATGGCGATGCCGGTGAAGAGGTACTGCATCCCGATCATCTTGTGATCGAGGGGGAAGATGTACTTGCTCCAGAAGCTCATCTCCTCGTGGTGGGGATGGCCTTCTTCGGGAGCAGGGGGATGGCTCGGAACGGTCTCGGCCATGGGTTCCTCCTCGGGGGCCGCTACCGGACCGCGGCGGCCGCGAGGCTGGTGGTGGGTGCGTGCTCGGCCATCCAGGCCGCGTGCTCGTCCGGCGTCTCGATGATCACCCGGGCGGCCATGATCCCGTGGCCGATGCCGCAGATCTCCGCACACTGGAAGTCATGCACGCCGGTCTTGGTGGGGCGGAACCACCCGCGGATCACGCGCCCGGGAATCGCGTCCTGCCGCAGCCGGAAGACGGGAATCGACAGCGAGTGCAGGACATCCCGCGAGGTCAGCTCGAAGTGATAGGTGACGTCCTTCTGGAGGTGGAGCTCGTCCACGGTCTTGATGTCGTCGGCGGTATCGAGCCTCCCGTCCGGACCGGGGTGGACGAAGCTCCAGGCCCACTGCTGCCCGATCACCCGCACGGTCTGCTGGGCCTCGGGAAGGTGCTGCTTCACCTCGTACCAGACGCGCACGGCGCCGACCACGATGAAGATGTCGCAGACGAGCACGAGCAGGTGCGGGATGGTGATCCAGCGCTTCTGCGACTTCTCCTCGCCGGTGATGTACTCCGCCCGCTGCCCGTCGCGGGCCCGGAAGCGCAGGATCAGCCAGAAGAAGACGGCCTCCGTCAACAGGAACCAGAAGCCCACGAGCACGGCGATGAGCAGGATCAGCCCGTCGATGTCCGGGGCGTAGGAGGAGGCACTGGCGACGAGTCGTTCGATCATGGGGTGGCCCCTATTGGAAGATGATGACGAAGGCCAGGGCGATGAAGAGCCCCACCCCTGCCAGCGTGATCAGGAACGCCCGCTCCGCGAGCTCCTCCGGCGGATACGCCTTGGCCATCTCGCTCCTACCTCGGAAGGGTCATGATGTAGGCGACCACGTCCCGCACCGCCTGGTCGTCGGGAAGGGTCATCGCCATCGGCCGCATGAGCGCGCCGAAGGTGTCGGCGGGATCGGCACCCCGAATCCCCTGGCGGAAGTTCTGGATCTGGCGCTCCAGGTACCAGTCGTGGCTCCCGGTCAGCGGTGGAGCGTTCATCTGCTGGTTCCCGGCGCCGTCCGCACCGTGGCAGGCCACGCAGGTGGCGTAGAGCTGCTGGCCCCGGGCCGGATCGCCCTCGAGGGTGGGTTCGGGATCCGCCGGCGGCAGGGAGGCGACATAGGCGGCCACGGCGGCCACGTCCCCCTCCTTCCGGAGGGTGAGGGACATGGGCCGCATCCTCATGCCGGCGATGTCGTCGAAGTGGCGGCCCCGGATGCCGCTGCGGAAGTGCTCGAGCTGTCGCTCGACGTACCACGCGGGGAGTCCGGCGATGGCTGGCGCGAGCGCGAGTGCGTTGCCCTCGCCCTGCTCGCCGTGGCACTGCGTGCAGTAGCGGAAGAGGGTGGCCCCCCGGTCCGCGTCCTCCGCCGCCACGCGGGGCGCGGGCCCCGCCACGGACGCCGCGGCCAGGAGGGCGGCGACAGCGGCCCGCCGGGTCATGGCTTGCATCGTGGTGCTTCGACCCCCGTGATCCCGGTCCCCGCGACGACGCGGCGGAGGCTTCCCGCGCGGATCCGGGCTCGCTCCGGCGCGGGCATCCCCTGGCCCCCGTTTCGATCGCGTTCGGGTGGACGACCCGTGGTCGCGGCACGGGTTAGCCGAAGGCGCGGGAGGTCGTCAAGGCAACAAGCTGCTGCTGTCGCAGCATTTCACGCTGTGGCTCCCCGCGGGAAAAGGCATCTCGCCACGCATTCGTGCCAGGCGCGGCGGATGGGGACACTCCGGGCGAACGGACTCGGCCGCCGCCGCTTCGACCGGAGCCGGGTTGGCGTGGTAGAGCATCACGTAGATCACCACCCCCGTCACCGAGACGTAGACCCAGATGGGCCACGCCACCCGGGCCAGGCGGCGGTGTCGTTCGATCCGCCCCCGAAGCCCGAGGGCGATCAGCACCCCGGCCAGCACCGGCACCGCCATGGCCAGCACCACGTGGCTGGCCAGGATCCCCAGATAGAGGAGGCGAAGCAGACCCTCCCCGCCATAGGGGGTGTTCTCGAAGCCCCGGGACGCCTTGTGCACCACGTACAGGGCCAGGAAGAGCGTCGAGACGGCGAACGCCGCGAGCATGACCCGGCGATGGGCCTCCCGGTGCCCGGCCCGCGCGAGGGACCGGCCGCGCAGCAGGAGCACGAGGGCCAGGGCATTGAGGGCTGCATTGACGCCGGGCAGGACGGCGGGATCCATCTGTCTGGCTCCACCGAGCCGAACCCCTCCCGGGC
>JALSIO010000764.1 GCA_026989995.1 Myxococcales bacterium | reverse complement strand
GGTGACTCCCCTCTGATGGTGGGGAGACCCGCCGGGGCGGCGGGATCCTCAGAGCTCGACGATCGCCGTGCCCACCACGCGGGTCTCGCCCGCCTCGTCGGCCACGGTGAGGTCGATCTCCACCGTCCGCTCGTCCTCGTCGACATCGGTGACGACGCCGCGGAGCACGGGGCGGGAATCCACCAGGACCGGCGCCCGGAAGACGGTGTCGAGCTTTCGGATGGTGCAGCCGGGCGCCCAGCGGTGGATCATCACCGCGAGCAGTGCCTGGCTCATGATCCCCGGCACGATCGCGCCGGGAAGGCCCTCCGCCCGGGCCTTCTCCGGGTCGGTGAAGCGCGGGTGGTTCATGCCGGCGGCGCGGGCGAAGCGCCGCACGCGCTCGGCGGAGACGTCGGGCTCGAGCTCGGGGAGATCGTCCCCGAGCTCCACGTCCTCGAAGCGGACGCCGGACTCGAGATCGCTCACGCCCTTCCCCCCGGCTTCTGGATCAGCTTCCAGTCCACCACCGAGACCGGGACCCCGTGCTGGTTCTCGAAGCTCATCCGGTGCACCACGAAGATCATGTTCCCGGAGCGACCGGTCTTCTCGTAGATGTCGGCGATGCGGCTCCGGGCGGTGAGCCGGTCGGCCGGGCGGATGGGAGCGAGGCAGGTCACGCTCTTGCCGCCGTCGATCATGAAGAATCCCTTCTGGATCAGCGGGAAGTCCTCGGGGAACATCTTCCGGCTCACGAACTGCGCCGTGAAGGTCGGGTGGGCCTGGAAGTCCGGATGCTCCGGATCCGTGAAGCGGGGCTCCTCCTCCCCACAGCTCTCGGCCCACTCGAGCATCCGCCGGGTGTCGACTTGGAACTCGGCCACGTCGAAGTCGTGACCGACCCATCTCTGTCGAAGTTCGTCCAGGTCTACTTCCACGATACCGCCTCGAAGCGGCCGCTCCGGAGCGCGGCCACCAGGTCCTCCTCGGTTCGGATCTCATCCGCGAAGCGGGTCGCGCACCGCCCGATGTGGCTCACGATGTGCGCGTCGCTCCCCCCGATGCCCAGGTATCCGCATTCGGCGGCCCGGCGCCGGGCCAGCTCGTCCTCCTGCCCGCGGCTCCCGCCGTTCCAGACCTCGACGATGCGCACCCCCGGGACGGGTCCACGCCGCTCGAAGTGGGCGAAGAGGCCCACGTTCGGCCGGCCGGGATGACAGGGTACCGCGACCGCGCCGCACCGCTCGGCCTCCCGCAGGACCAGCTCGAGGGGGAGGTCCACCCGGGAGAAGTCGAAGGCGGCGAGGAGATCGGGGTTCACCCCGAAAAGCAGCACGTGCCCGTAGTCGGTCTCCACCTCGCTGCCCTTCAGGATCGCGACGCCGAACTCGTCCTCGAGGGGCCGGTAGTCGGACTCCGCGTCGAAGAGGCGGTGCTCGGTGAGCACGAATCCATCGAGGGGGAGATCCCGTTTGCGGATCCACTCGCAGTAGTTCCGAACCCGGGCGCGGGCGTCGTCGGAGCGCACCGAGTGGTTGTGGAGGTCGAGGATCATCGCGGCCGGAATCTCGGAACGGCGAGGTCCTCCTCGCCCTGTCCCTCGGGCCGGGCGAAGTCCACCTCCACCGGCATGCCGATCCGCACCCGACCCGGATCGCAGCCCACGATGTTGGTGAGGATGCGGGGTCCCTCGTCGATCTCCACCCACGCCAGCACGTAGGGGCAGGCGCTGCGGAAGGGCTCGATCTGGTTCTGCCAGGTCACCGTGAAGGTGTGCACCCGCCCGCGGCCGGAGGCGACGAAGTGGGAGATGCCCGCACCGAGACACTGCCCGCAGACGCCGCGGGGCGGGTGCTGCACGGCCCCGCAGTCCCGGCAGCGCTGGAGCACGAGCTCGCCCCGGCCACAGCCCTCCCAGAAGCCGAGGGTCTCCCAGCTCGCCGCAGGCCACGGATGGCGCAGGTCCCCCGGCATGCCCCCCCTCAGTCCCGCCCCAGCACCAGGGTGGCGCCGCTGTGCAGGAGCCCGAGGCTTCCCCCCGTGCCGTGGACCAGGCCGACCTCGGCGCCCTCGACCTGGCGGGGGCCGCACTCGCCCCGGAGCTGCCGCACCGCCTCGATCACCAGGAAGATCCCCCGCATCCCCGGATGGTTGGAGGAGAGCCCGCCTCCGTCGGGGTTGACCGGGAGCTCGCCTCCGAGCGCGATCCGCCCCCCGGAGACGAAGGCCCCGCCCTCTCCCGGCTTGCAGAAGCCGAGGGCCTCGAGGGTGAGGAGCACGGTGATCGTGAACGAGTCGTAGATCGTGCAGAAGTCGATCTCCCGGTGGGAGACACCCGCCATGCCGAGCGCCTGCTCGCCGGACTGCCGCGCCGCGATGTCGAGCAGATCGGGACGGCCACTTCCCTGGTGGCGCACGGCTTCCCCGCAGCCGAGGACCCGCACCGGCGGTCTGGCGAGGTCCCGGGCCCGTTCGGTGGAGGTCAGCACGACGGCACCGCCCCCGTCCGTGATGATGCAACAGTCTAGGAGGTGCAGGGGGTCGGAGATGATCCGGCTCGCGAGGACGTCCTCCACGGTGATCGGGTCCCGCAGGAGCGCGTGGGGGTTCAGCGCCGCGTGGCTGCGGGTGGCGACGGCGATCTCGGCGAGCTCCTCCGGCCGCGTCCCGTAGCGCTCCATGTGGAGCTTCGCGACGAGCGCGTAGCTTCCCACCGTGGTGAGGCCGAAGGGGGCCACGAAGGCGCGGCCCGGGTCCCGCGAACCGCCCCCCATCCCCGTGCCGATGGCCATGGCCTTCGAAGCGGCCGTGCTTCCGTACAGGATGAGGGCCACCTCGCAGAGCCCCGCCTCGATGGCCGCGGCGGCGTGGGAGACGTGGGCGACGAAGGAGGAGCCCCCGATGTTCGTCCCGTCGAGGTAGCGCGGCTCGAGATCGAGGTACTCCGCCACCTCCACCACGCCCATGATGCCGAGGGACATGCTCGCGGCGAAAAGTCCATCCACGTCGGACTTGGACAGGCCGCAGTCCGCGAGCGCCGCCCGCGCGCACTCGGCCATGATCTGCTTCTCGCCCTTGTCCGGCGCCCGGCGGGTCTCGTGCTCGTGCACGCCCACGATGGCGACCTTCCCCGAGAGACTCACGGCGCGACCCCGGCCAGGCAGTCCCGGACGGCTTCCGCCACCGCCGCCGGCGCTTCGAGAAACAGATGCCACCCGGCCCCGGGCACCTCCCGGACCTCGGCCGAAAGCCGGGCCGCCAGCGCCCGGGTGCGCTCCCGCGCCGCGTCCGACGCCGCGGCCCCGGCGAGCACCACGGCCGGGACCGGGGGAAGCCCGACCGCCCCGGCGTCGAATCCGCCCGCCGCGCGGAGGTCGCCGAGCTGCACCCGCGGATCCACCTGCATGAAGGAGGCGAAGGCCCGCCCGAAGACCTCCCGGGGCGTCTCCGGGCCGAATCCGGAGCGGTCGAATTGCCGCCGCTCCCGTCCGCGAACCACCCGCTCGAGCCGTGCGATCGCCTCCTCCGGAACCTCGAAGCGATCCGGCGTGGAGGCCAGGACCAGGGCCGCCACGAGATCCGGGCGCCGGGCAGCCGCCGCGAGGGCCACCGCCCCGCCGAGGTCCTCGCCGAGGAGGACCACGCGGCGCAGCCCGAGCCTCGCCACCAGGGAGAGGGTGAGCTCGGCGAGGGCCTCCACCGAGCCCAGGCTCTCGGTGCCCCCCGACCGCCCGTGGCCGGGCATGTCGAAGGCCATGGGGCTGTGGTCCCGGGCGAGGTCGTCGAGGAGGGCGGCGAGGTCCGCCGCGGTCCCGGCCCGTCCGTGGAGGCCGAGCACCGGGTGGCCGCGGCCGGTGTCCGGCGGGAGCTCGGGCAGGGTGGTCCGCCCCCGGTAGAGAAGGTGGATCGCGATCCCGTCGACCGTGGCGAACTTCCAGGGCACGGCTCGGGAAGGTAGTCGCGGGGGAGCCCGCCCGCACCGGTCCGGGAGCCGCCCCGCGCCGTGCCTCCGGTACCCTGCGCCCCGGTGCGACGCGCTCGTCCCGAAGACGCGCTCCGGGCGGCCCGGGCCCTCCGTCTCCCCGGCGAAGCCGTGGGGGCTGCTCCGCTCGGAAGCGGGCACATCCACGACACCTTCGCCGTCGGGATCCGGACTCCCGCGGGAGTCCGCCGGGCGGTCCTCCAGCGGCTCAACACGCGTGTCTTTCCCGACCCCGAGGTGCTGGCGGGCAACCTGGCCGTGGTCACCGCCCACCTTCGGGAGCGCCTCGCGCGGCTCGGGGTGCGGGATCTCGAGCGCCGGGTGCTCCGCCCTCTCGAGTCCGCGGAGGGGGGCCTCCTCGTGTGGATGCCGGAGGGCACCGTGTGGCGCGCCTTCGCCTACATCGAAGGAACCCGCTCGCGATCGGCAGTCGACGGCCCGGCGACGGCGCACGAGGCGGCGCGGGCCTTCGGTGAGTTCGCCCGACTCCTCTCGGACCTTCCCACCAGCACCCTCGCCGAGCCCCTGCCCCGCTTCCACGACCTCGACCACCGGCTGGAGCAGCTCCGCGACGCGGCCCTCCGCGACCCCGCGGGCCGCCTGGCCGAGGTGCGGCAGGATCTCGACGCCAGCCTCGAGCTCGCCGAGGGGGTGGCGGTCCGCCTGCGCGAGGCCGACGTGGCGGGGCTCCCCCGCCGCGCGGTCCACAACGACTGCAAGCTCGACAACCTGCTCCTCGACGAACGGACCGACCGGGCCCTCTGTGTCATCGACCTCGATACGGTGATGCCGGGAACCCTGCTCGCGGACTTCGGCGAGCTCGTCCGCACCGCGAGCTCGACGGCGCCCGAGGACGAGCCGGTCCTCGACCGGGTCCGGCCCGTCCCCTCCCACCTCCGGGCGATCGCCGAGGGCTTCCTGGCCGGGATCGGCGACGCGCTCGATCCGCGGGAACGGGCAGCCCTGCCGCTCGGCGGGCCGCTGCTCGCGCTCGAGAACGCGGTTCGCTTCCTCGCCGACCACCTCGAGGGGGACGTCTACTTTCGGGTCCACCGGGAGGGGCACAACCTCGACCGCCACCGCGCCCAGCGGGAACTCGCGCGTGCCCTGCTGGCGAGCGAAGCGGAGCTCCGGCGCCATCTCGGGACCTGAGGGGCCGGGACCTCCGCGTTCGGCCACCGCTGCGATTCCGCGGCGCTTCGGACGTCCCCGCTTCGGACGTCTCCGGGCGGGCCCGGTCCCGGCTGCCGGCGGCACCCCCCGGCCGCTCCCGCGCGAGGGCCACGCCGGGAGGGCGCGGGAGCACGGGGAGCCGGTGCCTCCGGGGGGCCTCCGAAGCCCCCGGCACCCGACCAACCCGCTCAGCCCCCGTCCTCGGGCTCCCGGGAGTCGAGGACGCGCTCGAGCCGCCTCGGCTCCCGGCGCAGATGCACCACGCGCCCCCCGGCAACCTGCACGAGACCGGCCTTCGCCCCCTTCGGCTTGCGCACGAGGGAGGCCTGCGCCACGAGCACGTCGGCTCGGTCGGCGTCCTTCGCCTTCGAGAAGTGCACCGCGAGCTCGCAGGCCTCGAGGAGGGTTTCGCTGGGAACGTCCCGGCGGCCGCCGGTTCGGATCACCACGTGGCTCCCGGGCGCCCCGTCGAGGTGGCAGAAGAGATCCCGACCCCGGGCGATCCGGGTGGAGAGCACGTCGTTTCCCTCGTCGCTGCGCCCCACGAGGATCTCGAGGCCATCCGAGGAGCGGTAGCGGGCGGGCCAGAGGCGTTTCGGAAGATCGCCGAAGGGCCGGGCACGGGGGTCGCGATCCGGCTGCGGCGAGGGCTCGCGGGGCGCGTAGCGGGCGACGATCCGCGCCACCTCCGGGCGCTCCGCAAAGCGCCGGAGAGCCGCATCGTCGGCGCCGGCGAGGTCCTCGAGCTCCCGGGAGAGGTCGAGGATCCGGGCGAGCTCCGCCTCGACCTCCCCCTTCGCCGCGAGGGCCCGGGCCGCCTTGCGCGTCGCCTTCCGGTGGCGGCGGAAGAGCTGCTCGAGGTTCGCGACGGGCGAGAGCGCCGGGTCGAGGGCGACCCGGACATCCTCTCCGCTCTCGAAGTCGCGCACGAGCACCTCCCGGTCCCCGGGGCGCACGCGGCGAAGGGCCGACTTGAGGAGCTCTCCCTGCCGCCGCAGGTCCCGGGCCGCCTCGGCCTCGGCGAGGTCGCCCTCGACGAGGGCGAGCTTGCGCTCGAGCGCACGTCTGCGGCGGGCGAAGGCCCGCCGGAGGGCCGCGAGGCGCTGCTCCCCCTCGCGCCTCCCGACCCATTCCCGGTAGTGCTCGTGGATGGCCCGGAGGAGATCCGGATCGGGGAGATCGGCAAAGCGATCCGGGCCCGCCGGCCGGGGCGGAGCCTCGGGCGCACGGAAGGGCTGCCCGGGCACCGCGTCCCGGAGGGTCGCCCGGAGCGGGCGGAGGGCGGCGAGCAGACGCCCATCCCTGTCGAGGAGGAGCAGGTTGCTCCGCCCCCCCATGAGCAGCAGCCGCAGCTCGACGCGCTCCGCCGGCCCCTCGGATCCGGTCCGCTCGAAGACGAGCCGGAGGTGACGGTCACCGGCCACCGTCCCGGCCGCGGAAAGACGAGCCCCCACCCCGCGTCGGCGCAGGAGCGCCACGAGGGGAGGCGGTGCCGCCCGGGCACCCCGGCGAGGCCGGCGCGGGTCGCGCACCCCGGCACCCGCGCCGGCCTCCGGTACCTCCTCGACCCGCCCGGCCTCCGGGTCGCAGGACAGCCGAAGCGTGCGCCGGCCTCCGGCTCCACCGCCCCGGTAGAGCGCGAGCGCAACCTCGCTCGGCCCCGCCTCCCGCACCTCCTCAAGGCGCGCGCCACCGAGCTCGGCTTCGAGGACGCGGGCCACGCGGTCGAGCTCCGCCCGGCTCAGCACGGGCTCCTCGCGCGGGTGCGCCGCCGCGCGCGCGGCGGGTGGCCGACGCCCCTGCGGGACGACCGCCACCTCATCGCGGCTGGCACCGCGGGCAGTAGTGGGTGCTCCGCTGCGCCACCACCATCCGCCGGATCGGAACCCCGCAGGCGAGGCACGGCTCCCCGGCGCGGGCGTAGACCCGTCGCTCATCCTGGAAGCGGCCGTCCCGGCCGTCCGGCGCGACGAAGTCGCTGATGCTCGATCCACCGGTCTCGAGCGATCGCCGGAGCACGAAGCGGAGGGCCCCCGCGAGCCGGTCGCAGTCGATGGCGGAGAGCCGCCCCGCCCGCCGCGTGGGCCGGATGCCGGCCCGGTAGAGGGCCTCGTCGGCGTAGATGTTGCCCACCCCGGCGATACGCGCCTGGTCGAGGAGGATCGACTTGATCGGTGCCCGACGACCCCGGGTGACCTCCCGGAGCACACCCGCCGTCACCCGCAGCGCATCGGGACCGAGGCGCTCGAGACGGGGGTGGCTCTCGCCGGGCGCGAGGTGGAGGGCCCGTCCGAAGCGACGCACGTCCCGGAGGAAGACCTCCGGCCCGCCGTCCTCGAAGGAGAGGCGCAGGTGCGTGTGCACGTCCGGCCGGAACGACGCCTGCTCCTCCGGCGAGAGGGCGGAACGGGCGGTGGCGGAGAGGAGCCGGGGGCTGCGGGCCGCGGAGGAGAAGAGCTGCCCGGTCATGCCGAGGTGGATCACGAGCCGGCTTTCGTCGTCGAGCTCGAAGAGCAGGTACTTGCCGTGGCGGCGCACGGCACGCGCGACCCGCCCGCGAAGCCGCCGGGCGAGGAGCGGGGCGGGAGTCAGGAAGAGGGGCGCCGCGCCGGAGACCCGGGCCCGCCGGATGCGGCGCCCCACCAGGACGGGCGCGAGCCGGCGCCGCGTGACCTCGACCTCGGGCAGCTCGGGCATGGGCCGAGGGGTAGCAGACCGTGCCGGGCCCGGGAGCGCTCCCCCCCAAACCCTGTGAAGCACCCCACATCCGGGGCTGGCACGGCCCGCCCCTGTGAAGGGATTCACAGCCCGGAAGGCTGCGGAGGCGCATGCTGGGGGTGTCCGGATCCGGTCCTCGCGCGAGCGAACCGACGGCCACACGAAGGAGGCGTCATGTCCGCACCCCCGAGCTCGATCGACCTGACCGCCGCCCGTCCCGGGTTGCCCGAGGTCCGGGCGACGCCGCCGGACGCCGAGTCACTGCTCGCCGTCCTCGATGCCCTCCCGCTCGGTGTGCTCCTGGTGGACGAGAGCGGCCGGATCGCCGCCTGCAACCGCGAGGCCCGGCGCCTGCTCGATGCCGGCGACGGCCTCGCCGAGGTGCGGGGCCACCTCGTGGGGCGGACCTGCCGCCACACCGCCGCCCTGCGCGAGATCGTCTGCCAGGCCCTGGCGGGCGAGCCGCGAGGGGGCCACCGTTCGCTCTCCCTCGGGCGCGGGGCGTGCCGCCGAAGCCTCGAGGTGGTGGCCACGGGAACCCGCCGCGCGGGGCTCGCGGTTCTCTACGTGATCGACCCCGAAGGCGACACCGGCCCGGACGCCGAGGCGCTCCGCGCCCTCTACGGGCTCACGGCGGCGGAGGCGGCCTTCGCCGCCGAGCTCGCGCGCGGGCGGACGCTCGATCAGATCGCCGACGGGCTCGGCGTCTCCCGGCACACCGTGCGCGGCCACCTGAAGGCCGTCTTCGCGAAGACCGGGACGCACCGCCAGGCGGAGCTGGTGGGCCTGCTGCTGCGAAGCGCCGCCCGGATCGGCTCACTCGGCTGAGCGGCGAGCCGGATGCGGCACCGCCGCAGCGGCCGGCGGCCGCCCGTGAGGAAGGGGCGTGCGAGGGCATGGAAGGGGGCGGCGAGCAGGCCCAGGCGATCCGCCCCCCGGGTAGCTGCCGGCCCCTGCGACCCGGGAGCGGTCTCATGACAGCGGGAGCAGCCAGCCCGCCGCCGCGTCGCCCGAGCCCGCCGGCACCACGAGCACCCGCCCGAACTCGAAGGCCAGCTCCGGAATCGCCTCGAGCAGCCGGTCGCGCACGGTGCGCGCCGCACCGGGATCGGCGGCTCCCGGCCGCGCGCGCCAGGCGACCCGTGGCACGAGCCCCCGGCCGGCCACCGCGACACCGAGGTCGAGCAGCTCCACCGCCCCGCCCCCACCGGAGGAGCCGAGGCGAAGCGCGCGGCGGAAGCCGGTGCGCTCCCGGAGCTCCCGGCGGAGCGCCGCGACCCGCCGCTCCGCCGGTGTGCTCAC
>JALSIO010000763.1 GCA_026989995.1 Myxococcales bacterium | reverse complement strand
GCCGGAGCGGCTGCGGGTCTCGGTGGAGGAGCTCTCCTACGAGCCGGTGGTCGGCTACCTGCCCGAGGACCTGCTGCCGCGGCGGCTCGCGGCGGCAGCGCTCGCGGTCCTTCCATGAGCGCCCGGGGTCGCGGGGAGTCCCGCGCCGGGCGGTCGGGGAGGTCACGCCGGTGAGCGCGCTCCGTGCCGGACTGCTGCTCGTCCTCGCCCTGCTGCTCGGGGTCGCGGCCGTTCGTGCGCTTCGGCCCACGCCCGAGAAGCCCCCGCCGGTGGCGGCGCCTCCCCCCCCTGCTCCTCCCGCCACCCTGGTGGAGGAGGTCCGTCCCGGGGAGCGGGCCATCCGCATCGAGGTGGACGACGCCGCGGGTCTCGCCCCGGAGCTCGGGCCGGGAGACCGGGTGGACGTGCTGGCCACCACCTCCGTCGAAGGAGGTGCCGCGGTCTCGCGCCTCCTGCTCGAGAACGTCCGCGTGCTGCGCGTCGAGGAGCCGGGCGGCTCCGGCCGGCGAGGCCGGGCCGTGGTGGTCGCGGTCCGCCCCGAGCAGGCGATGGCGGCGGCTGCTGCCGCCGGCGCCCGGCTCTCGCTTCTCGCCCGGAGCCCCGAGGACGCCGAGCCGGTCGCCGTGCGCGAGCTCGCCTACTCGGGAGAGCGCGGGGCGGCCCGGGTGCGACCGGCGGAGTCGGGTGTTCTCGACCGGATTCCGACCGGCATGCGCGCCGTCACCGTCGAGGTGCGGGAGACCGACGGCATCGCGGGGGTGCTGCGTCCCGGTGACCGGGTGGACGTGATCGCGACCTCCCCCACGAGCTGGTTCCGCGCCGCCGAGCTGCGGGAGGGCGCGGAGGGACAGGTCACCGGGACCCGCATGGCCTCCCGGACCATCCTGCAGGACGTCGAGGTGCTCGCCACGGAGCGGGCGCTGCGGGGCGGCGTGGACGAGCCCACCCCCGTCTCGGTGGTGACGCTGCTCGTCTCGCCGAGGGATGCGGAGCGCCTGGCGGTGGCCTCGGACGCGACGAGCCGGAGCGTGCTGCGTCTCGTGGGGCGGCGGCCGGATGACCGGGGGCGGGTGGCCACCCGCGGCCAGGCGCTCGCGGAGCTGCTCGCGCCGCCGCCCTCGCCGCGCGCCGCGGTGGAGGTGATCCGCGGCGGACGACGGGACGCCGCACCATGAGGCGGGCCGTGCTCCGGCTGGGGGCAGCCACGCTGCTCCTTCTCCCCGCCCCGGCGGGCCGGGCGGACGATGCCGGGGCCGCGCCGCTCCGCGTTCCCATGGGCCGGGCGGCCGTGGTGCGCACGCCCGATCCCATCACCCGCGTCTCCATCGCCGATCCGGAGGTCGCCGAGGTCACGCTCCTCGGCCCGCGGCAGCTCCTGCTCACGGCGGGAAAGCGCGCCGGCGGCACCAACCTGATCCTCTGGCACGGCGAGGAGCGGGTCGTGGTTCGCGACGTGGAGGTCTACCCACCGCCGGAGCGGGTGGCGGCCCTGCGCGAGGACCTGCAGGCCCTCGCGCCGGGGCTTCGGGTGCGCCAGCGCGGCCCCGGTGTGGTCCTGGACGGCGAGGCGGCCGGGGCCGAGGAGCTCGAGCGTGCACTGGCCCGGATCGAGCACGAGGGACTGCCGGTGACCAACCTGGCCCGGGTTCGGGGGAGCCAGCAGGTCCAACTCGAGGTCAAGCTCGCCGAGCTCTCCCGGACCGGGCTGCAGGAGATGGGGCTCGGCTTCCTGTTGAACGAGGACTGGAACGTCGGGGTGCTGCCCGGCGGAAGCTTCACCGGAACGCTCGAGGGTGTCGTGATCCGCGACCGCCTCCTCGGCGGCAGCGCGAGCGCCGTGCTCTCCGGTGCGTCGAGCCTCGCGAGTCCCTTCGCGTCGGCCTTCCAGATCGCCGTGCAGGCGCTCGAGAACGATGCCCTCGGGCTGCTCAGCCTGCTCACCAGCCAGAGCCTGGCGCGGGTGCTGGCCAGCCCCACCCTCGTGGCGCTCAGCGGCCAGGAGGCGAGCTTCCTGGTGGGCGGCGAGTTCGCGGTCCCGGTGAGCGTCCGGGACGGAGTGGTGTCCATCGAGTTCAAGGAGTTCGGGACGCTCCTGCGCTTCACCCCCACCGTCCTCGGCGAGGGGCGGATCAGCCTGCGCGTGGAGCCCGAGGTCTCGAATCCGGACTTCTCGCTCGGCACCGCCTCGGGCGGCGTGGCGGTCCCCGGGGTGCGGACCCGGCGGGGCTCGACCACGCTCCTGCTCGGGGATGGGCAGACCTTCGTGATGGCTGGGCTCCTGCAGGAGAGCAGCCAGTCCGTGGACGACCGGGTGCCCTTCCTCGGCGACCTTCCGCTCCTCGGAGGCCTCTTCACGCGCAAGCAGGTCCAGCGGACCGAGAGCGAGCTGCTCATCGTCGTCACGCCCCGGCTGGTGCGCCCCCTCGGGCCTGACGAGGTGCCGGAGCTGCCGGGCGCGGATCTCCGCGACCGCGTGAGCGACGTCGAGTTCTTCCTGCGCAACCGCACGCCGGCGCGCCATCCCGGGCGGGAGCCGGAGTCCCGGTCCGACGGGGAGGCGGCGATTCCCGCGATGGGCGGTCGCTTCGGGTTCAGCCGGTGAGCGGCACGCCCGGGGCGCGGGGCGGGAGGAGGGCCGGGTGAGCCGGGTGATGCTGCGGGTGCACAGCGCCGCGGTACGGCAGGCCGTGGAGTCGGCCCTGCTCGCGCTCGGTGCCGAGGCCGCGGATCTCGAAGGGCGCGAGCCGCCTGCCGACGCGGCCCTCCTCGTGGCCGAGGTGGTGTCGGGCGACCCGGCCGGGCTCGGGCTCGGGTGGCTGCGCGAGGTCGACCTGCCCGCCGTGGTGGTCGCGCCCCGAGCGGATGCGGAGGCCGTGCTCGCGGCCCTCCGCGCCGGTGCCGTGGACTTCGCGGTGGCGCCGGGAGACCCCGGGGAGCTCGAGGCCGCGCTCGCCCGCGCCCTCGCCGCCTCGCCGCGGGGTCGTGCGGCCGGGCGGGTGGTGGCGCTGCTCGGCGCCGGGGGGGGCGCAGGTGTGACCACCGCGGCCATCGGCCTCGCGGAGCTCCTCGCGCGCGAGCGCCCCGGTGAGGTGATCCTGGTCGATCTCTCCCTGCAGCTCGGCGGCGTGCGCCCCGCGCTCGGACTCGAGCCCGGCGAGGCGATCGACGAGCTGCTCGCGGATCTGCCGCGGCTCGACCGCGCGCTGCTCGAGGCGCGCACCACCGGCCACCCGGCCGGCTTCGGGGTGATCGGCGGCGGCCGGGAGCTGCGGGATCCGGAATCGGTGAAGCCCGAGGCGCTGTCCCGGCTGCTCGATCTCCTGCGCGCGAGCCACGCCTTCGTGGTGGTGGATCTCCCGCGGGCGCCGCTGTCGCGCGTGGTACCGGTCCTCCGGGTCGCCGATCCGCTGCTGCTGCTGGTGCCCCCCCGGCCGACGGCCGTGGTCGAGGCGCGATCGCTGCTGGCACTCCTGGCCGAGCTCGGCCGCGGCCCGCGGCCCGTCGAGGTGGTGCTGGCCGGCAGTCACCGGAGTGGAGCGCTCCGCCCCCGCGACCTCGCCGGGGTGCTCGACCTGCCGCACTGCCGGGAGCTCCGCGCCGACGCCCGTGCCGCCCGCCGGGCGGAGATCGAGGGCGAGCCCCTTCCCCGGGCCGCGCCGAGGTCGCGGGCGAGCCGGGATCTCCGGATCCTCGCCCGGGCCGTGCTGGACCGCGAGGGCACGGAGGGGGCATCGGCGGCGCGCAGCGCCGGAGGAGGGTTCCCGTGAGGCTCGTCGACCGCCTCCGGCCGGTGCCGGACCGCGCGACCGCGCCGACGCCGGCGGGATACGAGGAGGCGAGGCAGCGCATCCACGCCCGGCTGCTCGAGCGGGTGGATCTGCGGGCCCTCGGTGCCGACGGCGCCGGGGCGGCCCCCCGCCTGCGGGCGCTCCTCGGCCGGCTGGTCGACGAGGAACGCCTTCCGCTCAACCGCGCGGAACGGGCCCGCCTCGTTTCGGAGCTTCAGGACGAGATCCTGGGGCTCGGGCCGCTCGAGCCCTTCCTCCGCGACGAATCGGTGCAGGACATCCTCGTCAACGGGCCGGAGCAGGTGTACGTGGAGCGGGGCGGCGTCCTGGAGCGGACGGCGGCCCGCTTCCGCGACCGCGAGCACCTGATGGCGGTGATCGACCGGGTGGTGGCCGAGGTGGGCCGGCGGGTGGACGAGTCCTCACCGATGGTGGACGCCCGCCTGCCCGACGGCTCGCGGGTCAATGTGATCCTGCCTCCGCTCTCGCTCGCCGGTCCGGTCCTCTCCATCCGGCGCTTCGGCCGCGAGCCTCTCGGCATGGAGGACCTGCTGGGCAACGGAACGCTCGTACCCGAGATGGCGCGCTTCCTGGAGGCGGCGGTGGTCTCGCGGCTCGGAATCCTGATCTCCGGTGGCACCGGCACCGGAAAGACCACGCTTCTGAACGCGCTGTCGGGGTTCATTCCCGAGGGGGAGCGGATCATCACCATCGAGGACAGCGCCGAGCTCCGCCTGCGGCAGCCCCACGTCGTTCCCCTCGAGGCACGGCCGCCCAACGTGGAGGGCCGCGGCGAGGTGACGCTCGCCGACCTGGTGAAGAACAGCCTGCGGATGCGACCGGACCGGATCGTCGTGGGCGAGGTTCGGGGTGCCGAGGTGCTCGACATGCTGCAGGCGATGAACACGGGGCACCCGGGGTCCATGAGCACCGTGCACGCCAACTCGCCCCGAGATGCGCTGTGGCGCCTCGAGGTCATGGCCGCCATGGCCGGTCACGGGTTTCCGGAGCGCGCGCTGCGGGCGCTTCTGGCGAGTGCGATCCAGGTGGTGGTGCAGCTGGCGCGCTTCCCGGATGGGAGCCGGCGGGTGGTCTCCATCTCGGAGATGGCGGGAGCCGGTGCCGAGCCCGGGACCCTGCGGGAGCTCTTCGTCTTCGAGCAGAGCCGGGTGGAGGCGGGCGGCCGGGTGGCGGGGCGCTTCCGGGGCCTGTGCCGCCCCGAGCGCTTCGACGCGCATCTGCGGGTCCACGGCTTCGACCTCCCGGACGACCTCTTCCGGGTCTCCGTGGCCGTGGAGGGCTGAGGACGTGGCGGGTCTCCTCCTCGTGGTCGCCAGCTTCCTGCTCGCGCTCCTCGCCGTGCGGGAGATCGCGCGGGAGCGGGCGCGCCGGCGCGTGCGGCGGAGGCTCGCGTGCCTTTCCGCCGGGCCCGCGGGGCGTTCCGAACCGGCTCCGGCCGTCCGGTGGGGGTCGGGGATGGCGCGCCTCCGCCAGCCGGCGGCGGCGGTCGCCGCAGCCCTGGCCGCGGCGTGGCTGCTGGCCTCGCCGGTGGCGGGTGCCCTGGTGGGCCTCGCGTGGCCGCTGGGCGTCCGCGCGGCCCGGCGCCTTCGCGAACGCCGGGAGCGCGAGGCCTTCCAGGCGGCCCTGCCGGGGGCGCTCGAGCGGGTGGCCCGGGCGCTTCGCGCCGGACAGCCGATCGAGGCGGCACTGCTCGAGGTAGCCCGCTCGGGACCGGCACCCGTCGGCCCGGCGCTCGGCCGGGTGCGTGAGGACCTGGCGCTCGGCGCGCCCTTCGGCCTCGCCCTCCACCGCTTCGCCGCGCGTCACCGGGGGGTTCCCGAGGTGCAGCTCCTGGTCTCGGCCCTGGTGCTCGGCCGCGAGACCGGAGGGCAGCTCGCCGACCTGCTGGACGGACTCGCCCGCACGGTGCGCCGCCGCGTGGCCTTCCGCCAGGAGCTCGCCGCGCTGCTGGCCGAGGGGCGGGCGACGGCCTGGGTGCTGGGGCTCCTCCCCGCGGTCTTCCTGGCGCTCATGGCCTGGCTGCGCCCCGGCTACCTCGAGAGCTGGCTTGCGGACCCGGCCGGCCGGGCGCTGCTGGCGCTCGCGGCGGGGCTCGAGCTCACGGGTTTTGCGTGCATGCGTCTGCTCACCCGGGTGGAGCCGTGACGGGGACCGGGGGCGCTTCCACCTCGCTCGGGAGGCTGCCGTGAGCGGCGTAGGCATCGGGGTCGGCCTCGCAGCGGCCTCGCTCGCCCTGGGCGCGGCCGCCGCGGCGGAGCTCGACCGGCTCCGGCGGCGGCGGGTTCTCCTCCGGCGCCTGGGTGGACGGCCCCCGGCCCCGAAGCGCGCTCCGGTGCAGGCGCCTGCGGGGCTGCGCGCCCTCGGCACGAACCTGCTGCCCCGGGATCCCGGCCGGCGCACCCGCGAGGCCGCGGAGCTCGCGCGCGCCGGCTTCGGCGAGCCCGTGCACCTCGTGCTCCTCTACGGGCTGCGGGGTGCGGCGGCGCTTGCGGGACTCGTGCTGCCGCTCTCGGTGGGGGTGGCCGGCGGAGCGCTCGCCACGGGGCACCTCGCGGCGGCCTGGCTGCTCGCCGCGGCGGGCTACCTCGCCCCGGGCCTGCTGCCGGGGATCCTGGCCCGGCGTCGGGCGGCCCGGATCGACGCCGAGCTTCCCGACGTCCTCGACATGGTGCTCGTGGGCCTCGAGGCGGGGCTGGGCCTCGGCGCGGCGCTCGACCGCGCGGGTCGGGAGCTCGCACGCGTCACCCCCGTCCTCGCGGCGGAGCTCGGACGCTTCGGCCGGGAGGTCCGGGCGGGTGCGCCGAGGGCGGAAGCGCTCGCCCGGCTGCGGGATCGGAACGGCCATCCCGGACTCTCGGCCGTGGTGGGGGTGATGGAGCAGTCCATCGCCTGGGGAACGGACCTCGCGGCCAGCCTCCGCCTGCACGCGGAGGCGCTCCGGGAGGAACGGCGCCACCGGGCCCAGGCGCGGGCGGCGCGCACTCCCGTGCTGCTCACCTTTCCGCTGGTGCTCTTCGTCCTCCCCGCGCTGCTGATCGTGATCGTGGGGCCCGCCGTGCTTCAGCTCGCGCGGCGCTTCGGGGGAGGGGGATGAGCCGGCTCGCGACCGGTGGGGGCGGGCGGTGGAGGCGGGCCGTGCTCCTCGCGGCGGCACTCGCCGGGTGCGCGACTCCGGGCGGCCCCGGGCCGACACCGGAGGTCGTCCGGGATCTCGGCTCCCTGGCCGGCACGTTGCTGGCCCGGGGCCGCCCGGAGGCGGCGGCGGCGCTGCTCGAACCGGTCGCGCGGCGCGACGGGGACCCCACGCTCTCGCATCTGCTCGGCGCGGCGCTGCTCCGAAGTGGGCGGCCGGAGCGGGCCCTCGACTGGCTCGACGCCGCCCTGGCCCGGGCACCCGACCTCGCCGCTGCGCACCACGACCGCGGACGCGCCCTCGACGCGCTCGGGCGCTCCCCGGAGGCATGGGAGAGCTATCGCCGGGCCCTTGCGCTGGCCCCGGCGCGCGCCGCGGCGGCCAACGACCTCGGCTTCTCGCTTCTGGCGGCCGGGCGGCTCGAGGAGGCGGGACGCGAGCTCGAGCGGGCCCTGGCGCTCGACCCCCGCCTCGAGGAGGCACGGGGCAACCTGGCCCTCGCGTGGCTGCTCCGGGGGCGGCCGGAACGCGCCCTGGCGGTGCTCGGGGCCGGCCGCCCGCCCGCAGCGGCGCGGAGCGATCTCGGCGCCCTCGCGGAGCTCGCCGGACGCCGGGCCCTCGCGCGGGCGCTGTACCGCGAGGCGCTCGCCCTCGATCCCTCCCACACGCCGGCGAGCCGGAACCTGGCCCGGCTCGAGGAGGAGCTTCGATGACACCGGACCGACACCCCGGCCGCCTCCACCGCCTGCGGCTCGCCGCTCCCTGGCTGCTGTTGCCCGTCCTTGCCGGCTGCGCGGGCACGGGCGCCGAAGCACCCGAGTTCGGCCGTGCCAGCCGCGAGGCCTTTGCCCGCCAGGTCGTCGACCCGCAGGCGGGCCGGAAGGCCGGCGCCGCGCCCGGCTGGCCGGGGGACATCGCCTCCCGGGTGTACCGGGAGCGCTACCGGAGGAGCCTCGTCGAACCCCCGGAGCGGGGCGCCACCGTCGCGGGCGAGCTGCAGGAGCTGCGGTGACGGCCTCCCCGCGCCACCGCGCGCGGGGGAGCGCGCTCCTCGTGGTCGTCTTCGGTTTCGGCGTGCTCTCCGCCGTGCTCGCGCTCGCGGTCGACGCCGGCGTGCTCGCGGCCGAGCGCGCCCGGCTCGACCGGATCGCCGAAGCCGCGGCCGTGGCCGGGGCCCGGGCGCTTTGCGCCGGCGAGGCGGCGCGCGCGGCACAGTCGGTGGCCGCGGAGCTCGGAGCCGATCCGGCGGCCCTGCAGGTCGCAGTCGGGCGTCTCCGCGAGTCCGAGGGGGAGCCGCCCGCCTTCGAAGTCGCTCATGGGGCCGGCCGGGCCGGCGGTGCCGACGCGGTGCGGGTGGAGGTGGCGCAGGCCGTCGAGCCGCTCCTCGCGCCCCCGGGCCGGCGCGGCGTGACGGTTCGGGCGGCGGCCACCGCCCGGCTCCTCGTGCCCGACTTCGCGTCCCTCGATCCGCACGGGGAGGTGCGCGTCTTCGCCCGGCCGGGAACGCGCGCGGGTCTCTTCGGCGGGTGGCTCCACGCCGAGGGGAATCTGGTGCTCGCCGGGGAGCCGCTCCGCGGTGTCCGGGCGGAGGCCACGGGAGGCTGGTTTCGGGCGACGGCGCCACCGGCCGTCTTCTGCCTGAACCCCGCCGCGGACCGGAGCGCCGTGTTCGCGTCCCGGGGCCTCGTCCGCCGCGGCGGGGAGGCGCCCGGTCCGCGCCTCGTGCTCCGACCCGTGGACCAAGCGGTCCTCGAGGGCTGGAGGGCCCGGGCCGGCCGGGTGGTGGCTCCCGGCGACCGCCATGGGGTCGTCTACCGCGTGACCCCCTCGCCCCGGCCTACCGGCACGCCGCTGGGATCGCGCCGGCTCGCCTACCTCGATCTGCGAGCCGCGCGACCCGAGGGTGCGGTCGGTCGCTCGGTGGTCTACTTCGAGCCCGCCGGGGACGAGGTGGCCGTGATCGACGCAGCCGCGGATCCGGGTCGCGACCCCGAGCGCGCGCCCGTCCGTGGGCTGGTGCTCGTCACCCCGGCTCCGGTGGTGCTCCGGGGAGGACTGCCGGCGCGGCCGGTGCGCTGGGGCGGACCCGGCGAGGAGCGCCTGACCGTGGTGTCTGGGGCCGGCATCTACGTGCGCCTCGACCACGCCGACGCGCGGGGCCTCGTCCTCCGCGCCGGAGGCGACATCTGGATCGACGGAGGGCGGCGTTTCGGACCGCGCTCCCCGCAGCGCATCCGGGCGATCGCAGACGGCGATCTCGAGATCCTCGAGTGCGAAGTGGCCTACGAGCCGGTCGCGGCGCCT
>JALSIO010000762.1 GCA_026989995.1 Myxococcales bacterium | reverse complement strand
GCTACCGTCTGCGGGGCCGCACCCCCGCTGAGCCGTTCCAGGGAGCCGGCCAATGATCGAGCCCCAGAACCTGTCAACCCCCTTTCGGAACAGGACAGTCTAGATGGACGGGGAGGCCTTCGCGCGCATCGGACCCGAGCTCCGGGCAGGAACCTTTTCGCAGGGCGATTCGGCTTCGTCGCCTTCCAGCCAGTCGCAGGGGCACATCTCCACCTTCACCCAGGGCATGTACCAGTCCGCCCAGAAGACCTGGCCGCCGGGGCCCATCACGCGCGCCGCGGCGGAGAGCGGCTCCCAGCGGAGCCCGATGAGGGTCGGCACCAGCCGCGCGTCCATCGTGATCTCGGTGTAGGTGCTTCGCACCTCGAGGAGAGCGTAGCCGTCGTGGATCTTGCCGTAGATGGAGGGTTCGTCCTGGTCCGGCAGCGCGCAATCGACCCGGTTGCCCCAGGACGCCACGGCGCAGTGGTAGCCCGTCAGGATCCGGCCCCTTTGTTCGAGTCGAAGCTTGAACGTGTGGTACGGGAGGTTGTCCAGGGGTCGGCGCGTTTCGGGGCCGGATTCCCAGCACCACGTGCCGGCGAAACCCTGGGGTGTCCAGGTGAGCGGCCCCGGATCCGGCCCACACCGGGTGGCCAGCAGCATGACCGCGAGTCCGAAGCCGGCCCGTGCCCAGGGTGACGCCCGCCGCGCGTGGAGCGCGGCCGCGGCTCGTGCGACCCACCCCGCCGCCCGGCGGGTCCGCGCACGAGGCACGGAGCGCACATCCGGCATGCCCGGGCCTGGAATCGGGGCTCGCCGGCCTCCGGGCATGGTGCAGCCCACCCCGAAGTCCCATCGCACCGTGAGGTCTCGGAGCCTGCTGCCTCGACCCGGCCGTGCGGCGGCGTCTGCCGTTTCGCGGCCGCCTTCCGGGCGGGCGGGGAGGGGCCGGCCCGGAACCGTGCGGCTTCGGCCGCAGCGGATGGCGGGCCAAAGGCGCGTGGCGAGCTCCTCGATTCGAACGGCGACCGTGCGGCCTGCCTCGTCGAGCGCGCGTCTGGCCACCCCGTGGGCGCGGTGCGCGTTGCGGGGGCCGTCGCGGTTCACACGACCATGGAGGCGGCGCAGCTTCGCGGCCGGGCGGTCCGGGCAGGCCATCCCCCAGATGGTGGATCAGGTCGGAGGCCGGCTTCAAGGGCAGCGTCACGGCCGGGGCACGGGCGCGTGCTCGCGCGCGCTGCGGTCAGGGCCGCGGGGCGGGAGCGGAGGCACCGGGATCCGGCGAAGGGGAGGGGATCCGGTGGCGGGCGTGTCCGCCCGCCACCGCCGGAAAGATGTCGAGCTGCTCGGCGCCGGTGAGGGGGGTGGCGAGGGCCTCGGGAAGGTGGGCGTGGCTGCGGCCGTCGACGAAGATGTGGACGTGGCGGGAGAGGTGGCCCCGCTCGTCGAGGAGGAGCTCGCGGAGGGCGGGCCAGCGGCGGAGGATGGCGTCGAGGAGGTCACCCACCGTGGCGCCTTCGGGAAGCGGGATGTCGACGGTCTTCTCGCCCACGATGGGGCGGAGCGTGGCGTAGAAGTGGACCCGCACCGGGGGCCTCCGTGCGGGCCCGCCCCGGGATGCCGACGGGCCGCCGGGCAGCAGGACACGCGGTCATGGGGGCCCGCGCTCGAAGGTGGTGGAGCCGAGCGGGATCGAACCGCCAACCTCCGCGTTGCGAACGCGGCGCTCTCCCAGTTGAGCTACGGCCCCGGGTGAAGCGAACGGTAGGGCTGGCCCGGGAGCCCGTCAACGCCGCGGAAGGTCGGGGTTTTCCGGACACCGTGCCCACGCGCGGGCAGGTCCCGCCGCATTCTCCGGAGAGCTCCCGGGCCCTTTCGCCGGATCTTGGGATCCGGAGGGCCACCGACCTCCCCGGTCCCCGGCGTGGGGAAAGGCGGACTTGCCGTGGGCACCCGCGGGGTGCAGGCTCCCGCCATGGCAGTCGCGATCCGCCACATCCTCTGCCCCATCGACTTCTCGGAGCTCACGCCGCCGGTGGTCGGGTGGGCGGCCCACCTCGCCGCCACACACGGGGCCCGGGTGACGCTCCTGCACGCCTACCACCTCCCGGTGGAGTTCCAGCAGCTCGAGGGAGCCTACCTGCCGCCCGAATTCTGGAGCAGCGTGAAGGAGGAGGCGCAGCAGGGGGTGGCGCGGCACGCCGAGCCCCTGCGCGCCCGGGGAATCGAGGTGGACGAGGAGGTCCGCGAGGGGTATCCGGCTTCGGTGATCACCGAAGCGGCGGAGGAGCTCGGCGCCGACCTGATCGTGATCGGAACCCACGGGCTCACGGGGATCCGTCACCTCCTGCTCGGGAGCATCGCGGAGCGGGTGATCCAGCGGGCTCCGTGCCCGGTCCTGACGGTCAAGGCGCCACGCGGCAGCTCCGAGGGCTCCTGAGACGCGCAGACCGAAGCCGCCGATTCGGTGGGTTCGCTTCCGTCGCGGATCGGCGGCTCGCGAAGCCGCTGGGCAGGCCGGGTCGCCCCGGAGCTCCGCGCCCGAGCCGGTGGGCCCCCGCCGGCGGATCGGGAGCGCCGGACGCCGCGCGGTGGCCGGGGACGCCTGCGGCCGCGCCGGCCATCCGCCCGCTCCTCTCGAGCCGATCGGTGGCTCCGGAACCCATGGAGGTGTGCCGAAGTCGGCCCGACGCGGGGGCGATCCCCGATACGAGCGCCGCTGCTAGTCCCGCCCGCTCCTCGGTGCGGTCCTCCGCCCCAGGGTTCCGCCGGGGTGGGTCTCGCGGAACTGCTCGTCGGTGAAGCCGCGGGCCGCCTCGAGCTCCGCGGAGAGGCTCGCGAGGACGAGGAGCTGGGCCGCGGCGCTCGCGCGGGGGGCGAGGCCGAGCGGTCCGCCCTCGCGGGCGACACCGGCGTGGAGCACCACATCGGACTCCCGTGCGAGCCAGGAGCCCGGCGTCCCGGTGACGGCGACGAGCGTGACGCCGCGCCGGCGCAGTGCCTCGACCGCGGTGCGGAGCTCGTCGGTCTCACCGCTCTGGGAGACCGCGATGACCACGTCGCCCGGGACGACCTGGCCGGCACCCCCGTGGACGCTCTCGGTGGGGCAGAGGAAGGCAGCGGGCGTCCCGGTGGAGGCCAGCGAGGCGGCGGCGTAGCGGGCGACGTGGCCGGCCTTGCCGACACCGGTCACGTGGACCCGGCCGCCGCGGCTCTCGGCCTCGCGGATGGCGCGCACGGCGGCGGCGAAGGCGGCCGCGTCGAGCCGGCGGCGGAGCGCCGAGAGCTCGCCCATCACCACGTCGAAGGTGGCCAGCGCCTCGTCCGCCCCCGCGCGCGCCGCCCCCGCCGACTCCGAGCTGCCCGGCAGCGGGCCGAGCTCCACCGGCGGCCCGTCGTACAGCTCGAGAATCCGCATCCGGTCCGCCGCCGGGTCGGCCGGGAAGGCGCCGAGCCGCTCGGCGCACGCGGCACCGGCGGCGGCTGCCAGCCGCCCGGTCGCCTCCCAGGAAAGCTCCAGGCGGAGGCCGGCGAGAACGCCCCCGAGAAAGGCGTCGCCGGCGCCCGTCGTGTCGACGGCCTTGACCGGGTAGGCCGGGATCTCGCCCTCGAAGGTGGACGCGGCAATGGCGCAGCCGGCCTCGCCGGCGGTGACGAGCACGGCGTCGCAGAGGAAGCGCGCGCGGAGCTCCCGGGCGAGGTCGAGGGGATCGGGGCCCGCCCCCGGGAGCAGCTCGGCCGCGGCGTCTCGTCCCGCCTTGAGCACGCGCGCCTCGGAGAGGACCTGCATGAGCGTGGCCTCGTCCCCGAGCGCGGGAACGGCGTCCGCCGGTGGGACGTCGAGATCCACCACCGTTTCGAGGTCCGCGGCCCGGGCGAGCCGCAGCGCCTCGAGGGCCGCTTCGAGGGGGAGCTGCGAGACCTCCGTGGAGAGGATCCGCGCCCGCGCGATGAACTCCGCGTGGTGTCGGCGGACGTGAAGCGCGTCGGTCCCGGCGGTGGCACCGGGGGCCATGTAGATGGCGCGGCCGCCCCCCTCGTCCACGAAGATCTCGGCCACCGAGGAGGCCGAACCGTCGAGGACGAGCTGCCGCTCGATCCCGAGCCGGTGCATGGCCTCGCGCAGGAAGCGGCCGGCCTCGTCGTCGGCCTGCCGACCGAAGATCCCGACGCGCAAGCCGAGCACGGCCGCCCAGCCGAGGTGGTTCAGGACCACGCCGCCCACGAAGGGCTGCGCGGGTCCGCCCCCGGGCAGCTCGAGGAGGAGCCCCTTCTGCTCGGGGCCCACGATGCGCACCGCGCGGTGCATCCGGTCGAGGACCATCGATCCGATGCCGACCACGTCGAGAACATCCCGCGCCATCAGGAGACTCCGGCGCCCTCCGCGGGTGGCACGGTGATCCAGGGCTCGCCGATGCGCTCGCCCGCGAGTGCCCGCACCCGCTCGAAGCTGGCGTCGAAGCGTTCGGCATCCGGCCGGGCGAGCGTCGGTGTGCCGGGAGCCACCACGTCGTGTCGGATCACGCCGAGGGTGGCGAGCGCGCGCTTGAGGCAGGCGATGGTGCGCTTGCCCGCCGAGAGATGCGTGCCCACGCGGAAGGCCTCGAGCACATCGAAGCAGGCGGCCATGCGCTCGGCATCGCCGGCCCGGCACACCTGCCAGGCGCGGGCCCACTCGCGGGGGAGGACGTTGGCCGGGCCGGCCACCACACCGCGCGGCAGGCCACCCCGGAGGCGGTAGCGGTTCCAGTCCTCGGAGAAGGCGCCGAGAATCCCCCGCCGCGGCCGGAAGATCTCGAAGATCAGCATGGCGTTGCCGACGTAGATCGCGAACTCCCCCCGCTCCCGGAAGTTCCGTGCGGCGCGGGTGTAGTTGCCGAGCACCTTCCGCCGCGCCGTGACCTTGATGCCTCGCACGAAGTCGAGGCGGGAGAGCGCCTTCACCTGCCGGGTGCGGATGTGGGGGACCTTCGGGTTCGCGGCGATGTCCGCGTTGTCGTAGAGGTAGAGCGGGATCCGGCGCGGCTGCAGGTCGAGGAGGTCGGCGAGGTCCCGGCGGACGAAGCGCACCGGATCGCCCACGTCGCGGATCGAAAGCGGCGCGAGCACGGCGGCGTCGGCGCCCGAAGCCACGGCGAACTCCAGGTTCTCGAGGGTTTCGTCGGCCGTATGGGCGGTGATTCCCGCCCAGGCCTCCACCGGGCGCGGGGCCTCGCCGAGCAGCGCGTTCTCCTTCGCCACCTCCTCGACGCAGACCCGGATCACCTGCTGGCGGGTGGGGTTGTCGAGGCGGTCCCACTCGCCGGTGGTGCCGGCAGCAAAGATCACGTCGGCGCCGCGGCCGCCCTGGATCACGTGGCGCACCACGGCGCGCTGCCCGGCCTCGTCGAGCCCACCGCCCTCGCCGAGGACCGTCACCACGGGCACCGAGAGCCCGGAGGGCGGCCGGAGGTCCTCGAGGGAGCGCACGGCGCTAGCCCCGCCCCGCGAAGGTGCTGCGCTGGGCGTACCGCGCCCGGGGCCCGAGCTCCTCCTCGATGCGCAGCAGCCGGTTGTACTTGCATACGCGGTCGGTGCGGCAGGCAGAGCCCGTCTTGATCTGGCCCGAGCCGGTCGCCACGGCGAGGTCCGCGATGGTGGTGTCCTCGGTCTCACCCGAACGGTGGGAGATGACCGTGGCGTAGCCGGCCTCGCGGGCGAGGCGGATGGCCTCGAGGGTCTCGGTGAGCGTGCCGATCTGGTTGACCTTGATCAGGATCGCGTTGGCCACCTTCTCCCGGATTCCCCGCTCGAGAATGGCCGGGTTGGTGACGAATATGTCGTCCCCCACGAGCTGCACCCGTCCGCCGAGCTCCGCGGTGAGCCGTGCCCATCCCTCCCAGTCGTCCTCGGCGAGGCCGTCCTCGATGGAGAGGATGGGATAGCGATCGCACCACTCGTGCCAGAAGTCGATCATCTCCTCGCTCGACTTGCGCGCCCCTTCGCCCGCGAGGTCGTAGACGCCCTCCCGGCGAAACTCGCTGGCCGCCGGGTCGAGCGCGAGGGCCACATCCTCCCCCGGGCGGTAGCCGGCGCGTTCGATTCCCTGGAGCACCAGCTCGATGGCCTCGCGGTTGCTCGAGAGATTGGGGGCGAAGCCGCCCTCGTCGCCCACGGCCGTGGCGTGGCCGCGCTCCGCCAGCACGGCCCGGAGGGCGTGGAAGACCTCCGCGCCGTAGCGGAGCCCCTCGGCGAAGCTGGGTGCGCCCACCGGCACCACCATGAACTCCTGGAGGTCCACGTTGTTGTCGGCGTGGACGCCGCCGTTCAGCACGTTCATCATCGGCGTGGGAAGCAGCGTGGCGTCGTCACCGCCGACGAAGCGGTAGAGCGGCCGTCCCGTGGCCGCCGCCGCGGCGTGGGCCGCGGCGAGCGAGACGCCGAGAATGGCGTTGGCGCCGAGCCGGGACTTGGTCTCGGTCCCGTCGAGCTCGCAGAGCGCCCGGTCGAGAGCGGCCTGCTCCTCGAGGCCGCCGAGCGGCATCCCGAGGACGGCCTTCGCGATCTCCCCGTTCACGTGGGAGACGGCCCGAAGCACTCCCTTGCCGCCGTAGCGGCGGGGGTCGCCGTCGCGGAGCTCGAGGGCCTCCCGCGAGCCGGTGGAGGCACCCGAGGGCACCGCGGCGGTGCGCGGTTCACCCCGGGAGGGTCGGAGGGTGACTTCCACGGTCGGATTGCCGCGGGAGTCCAGGATCTCGCGGCCTCGGATCTCGGCGATGGTCAGCTCGGGCACGGCCGTTTCCTCTCGCGGCCCGGCGGGGGCCGGCCGGCCCCGCGAACCCGCGCCGGGGCCCGGGGCGGGCCGGCTCGGCGGGCGGGCGCGGGCGGGGGACGGACGGATGGTAGCGGGTGTCGCGTGGAGGCTCCCGGCGCGCTCACCGGGCGTTCATCCGCGGGTGGCCGCGGCCACGCACGGGGTGGAAGGCCCCCCGGCCGTCCCCCGCGCGAGCTCGCGCGGAGCGGCGTTACGGCCCCGGACCCGGCGCCGACGCCCCGCCTTCCTCCCGGGGCAGCCGGGGGAGGACCACCGGCCGGCCGTCGGGACCGGCGACCACCCGGGCCTCCACGCCGTAGGCGCGGGCGATGGCCGCGGGGGTGAGCACCTCCTCGGGTGGCCCCGAGGACACCGGGCGGCCGCGCCCGAGCAGCAGAATCCGGTCGCAGAAGCGGGCCGCGAGGTCGAGGTCGTGGGTGACGACGAGCGCCGCGCCCCCGCCCTCGACGTGGGCGCGAATCCGAGTCAGCGCGAGCAGCCGGTGGCGCAGGTCGAGCGCCGCCGTCGGCTCGTCGAGGAGCAGAAGGGGCGCGGCCTGCGCGAGTGCCCGGGCGAGGACCACGAGCTGCCGCTCGCCGCCCGAGAGGTCCGGCATCGGGCGGAGGGCGAGCTCGGCGACACCGAGGCTCCGGAGCACCTGCCGGGCATGCTCGAGATCGGTCTCCGATTCGAAGCCGAGCCACGGCAGGTGCGGGGCGCGCCCCATCAGCACCACCTCGAGCGCCGTGAACGGAAGCGAGATCGCGGTTTCCTGGGGCACCACGGCCACGAGGCGCGCGAGCTCGCGCCGCGGAGTCCGGCGGGGGTCCCGGCCGGCGAGGAGGATCTCGCCGGCGGCCGGTGCCCGGAGGCCGGTGACCGTCCTCAGCAGCGTGGTCTTTCCAACGCCGTTCGGGCCCACGAGCGCCATCACCTCCCCACGGCGGAGCTCGAGATCGACCCCCGCGAGAAGCGTTCGGCCACCCACCTCGAGTCCCACCCCCGAGAGCTCGAGGAGTACCCTCATGGCGCGAGCACCCGCGCGTCGCCGCGCCGGAGGAGGAACAGGAAGAGTGGACCTCCGAGCAGCGCCGTGACGGCACCCACCGGAAGCTCCCTGCCGCCGAGCAGCGTGCGCGCCGCGGTGTCGCACAGGACGAGGAAGGCGGCGCCACCGAGGGCCGCTGCGGGGAGGAGCGCCCGGTGGTCGGCGCCGATCACGAGCCGGAGCAGGTGTGGGATGATCAGTCCCACGAAGCCGATCAGCCCGGAAACGGAGACCGCGGCGCCGACCATGAGCGACGTGGCGAAGAGCAGGATCCGGCGCACCACCTCCACCGGCACGCCGAGCCAGGCCGCCTGCTCCGAGCCGAGGGCGAGGAGATTGAGGCTCCGGGCGAGGGGCCAGGTCACGCCGAGGCCGAGCGCCAGCAAGCCCGCCACCGCCGGCACGGACCCGGCCGTGGCCGCAGAGAGGCTCCCGATCAGCCAGAGGAAGATGCGCGTGCCCTCCGCGAGCCCCGCGAGGGTCGCGAGAAAGACGATTACCGCCGAGGCGAAGGCGTTGAAGACGACCCCGGTGAGCAGCAACCGCGTCACGGAAAGCCGTCCCCGGACCCCGGCCACGGCGAAGAGCAGGAAAGCCGTGGCGAGCGCACCCGCGAAGGCGGCGGGCGGGACGGCGCCGGCTCCGAGGCCGAGCGCCGGACCGAGGGCCAGCACCGCCACCCCGCCGAGCGCGGCCCCCCCGGATACCCCGAGCACGTACGGATCGGCCAGTGGGTTTCGGAGGAGCGCCTGGAAGAGCACACCCGCCGAGGCCAGGGAAGCGCCCACCAGGGTCGCGAGGCCGAGCCGGGGGAGGCGGACGCGGAGGACGATGTCGGTCGTGGCCGGGTCGGCGCGGCCGAGGAGCACCCCGAGCGCCTCGCCGAGCCCCACCCCGCTCGGTCCCGTCCCAAGGCCCAGGAGAAGCGCGGCCAGCAGGAGCCCCGCGAGCCCCGCGAGGATCCAGCCCAACCGGGCCGGGCGCAGGGGGCCGCAGGCGGCCAGGGGGAGCCCGCCCCTCACGGCCCTGCCGGCTCCGCCACGGGTGGCCCCCCGCGCACCGACACCGCGGGCCGGGTGGTGGGGGCCTCCGCTGCGATCCCGGGCGCGGCCCCGGCTCCGCGGCCGACCCGGAGCGCCTCGGCCACCGCGAGCAGGGCCCGATCCAGGTAGGGTCCGGGGAGCGTCACCGCCTCCGGGTCGAGCGCGTGCACACGCCCCGCGCGGACCGCAGGGAGAGACGGGAAACGGCCCCACCATGCCGCCGGGGTCTCACCCGCCGCGGTCGAATCGAGGATGACCTCCGGCGCCGCGGCGAGGACCCACTCGAGCGAGGCGCGGGGGTACGGGCCGGGGAGCTCGGCGCCGAGATTGGCACCGCCGGCGATGGTGATGAGCTCGTCGAGGAAGGTCCCCCCACCCGCCACGAAAAGCGGGCTTCGGTCGAGAACCAGTAGCACCCGCGGACGACCACCGGGCGGCGGGCGCTCCCGAAGGAGCCGGTCGCGAACCGCCTGGATCTCGCGAATGCGTTCGCTCGCTCGATCGGGTCGGCCGAGCAGGGCTCCGAGGTGCTCGA
>JALSIO010000761.1 GCA_026989995.1 Myxococcales bacterium | reverse complement strand
GGGCTCCGGCGGATCGGGGGCTGCCCCCGCGACCGCGGCGCGGGTCACGGCAGGACCCGCACGGGCTCCCAGTCCACCTCGCCGTGGCACCGCCCGCACCGGGGACCGAAGGCGCCGCGGTGCACGTCGTCCGCCCGGTGGCAGTCCACGCAGTCACCGGGCGCGGAAACGTCCCGGCTCGGCCCGTCCACCGGCGTGCGATGGCAGGCCTCGCAGGCGACTTCCCGGTGGGCACCGCGAAGGACGAACCCCGTCCGTCCGCCGTGGTCGAAGTGCCAGAGCGCCCACCCGCTCGGGTTGTGGCAGGCCTCGCAGGTGGCGCCAAGCCGGCGCTCGTGGGGATCGGCCGCCCCGTGACACCGGACGCAGGCCCGCGGCGCGTCCCGAAAGGTCGGGGCGGCGTGGCAGGCTTCACAGGGTACGGCGGCGTGGACCCCGAGCAGCGGAAAGGCTCCGAGATCGTGGTCGAAGCGGACCTCGCTCCGCCAGGCGCTGCTGCCGTGGCAGGCCCCGCAGTGCTCGCCCTCCTGGCCCCGGTGGACGTCGTCCGGGCGATGGCAGCCCGCGCACCCGGTGGGAAGCTCCGCGATCCCGGGGGAGCTCGTGTGACAGGCCTCGCAGGTGATCTCCCCGTGCCGCCCCTCGAGGGCGAACTCCGTTTCGCGGGCGTGGTCGAAGCGGGCCGCCTGCCACCGCACGGCGTCGTGGCAGTCACCGCAGGCCTCGCCGAGCCGGCCGCCGTGGGCGTCGTCGGCGCGGTGGCATCCGATGCAGCGCTCGGGCAGCGCCTCCTGGCCGAGGGTCCCGGCATGGCACGAACGGCAGGCGGCCTCTGCGTGTCGGCCCGCGAGCGGGAAGCCGGTTTCGCCGTGGTCGAAGCGGATCTCGGCGAAGTTCGCGTCCGTATGGCAGCGGCCGCAATCCGTCCCGAAGCGGCCGCCATGGGCGTCGTCCACGCGGTGGCAGCTGCCGCAGTCTGCAGGGGTCTCCCGGTAGCGCTCATCGGCGTGGCAGAGGCCGCAGGCGACCTCCGCGTGCCGGCCCGCGAGCGGGAAGCCCGTCTCGTCGTGGTCGAAGGGAGCCCTCGCGAAGTCGTCGGCGTCGTGGCAGGCCCCGCAGTCCTCGCCGAGCTCGCCGCGGTGGGGGTCGTCCGCACGGTGGCAGCCGATGCACGCGAGGGGGGCCTCCCGATGCCGGGTCCCTTCCGGGTGGCAGGCTCCGCAGGCCAGCCCGCGGTGCGCCCCCTCGAGGCGGAAGTCCGTGAGGCGGTGGTCGAAGGTCGCCGGCTCGAGCCCGACGAGATCGGCGTCCCGTCCGCGGTGCTCCGCGTGACAGCTCCGGCAGGGCCCGGCCCGGGCTCCCGGATGCCGGCCGTGGAAGCCGCGCCCCTGCCGCCGGTCGAGGGCGACCTCGCCGTGGCAGCGCTCGCAGAGCGCCGATTCCGACCCGGACGCGAGCGGGCGATGGCAGTCGGTGCAGTCGTCCTCGAGCTCGGCGTGGGCCCGGGCGAGGGGACCCGGCATCACCAGCTCCTCGACGGGGCCGGCGGCGGCGGCGCCCGTGCCGGCGGCGGCGAGCAGGCACACGATGCCGGCCAGCCGGCGCATCAGTAGAGGTGCACCGCCGCCACGTGGAGCGCGGCGGCCCCGTAGAGGAGCACGCACAGCGGCACGTGGACCGCGTGCCAGAGGGCGAAGAGCCGCTCGTAGACCGTGAAGCGCGCCACCTCGACGCCGGCGCGGAGGTAGCGCTCGACCGCGGCGAGGGCCTCGTCGCGCTCGGGGACCTGCGCCGCGGCGAGGGCCTGCTCCACGGAGCGCGCCAGCCTTCGTGCGTGGCGGCCGACCGCCAGGAAGCGGCGGGCCGCGGACAGGGCCCCCAGGGGCTGCGAGATCTCCCGCTCGAAGGCGAGGAAGGGAGCCGCGAGCTCCGGATCGAGCGCCACCACCTGCTGCACGCCCACCCAGCCGTACGTCGCCTCCTGCTGCACCTCCTTCAGGCGAAGCCGTCGGCCGTAGAGCCCGCGGTGGACGCGCGCGTACACGAAGCGGCCACAGAACCCGCTCGTCGCCACGAGGAGCATCGCCGCGAGCGCGACGGTGCTGTTCCGGGAGCCGAGGCGGAAGTTGGCGTGGAAGAGGATCGCCAGCGGCCCCGTGATCCCCAGCAGCATGTGGGCCCGGAAGACCGCTGCGAGCCGGCCGAGGCCGTGGAGCCGACGCCAGCGCTTCCGCACCGGGTAGAGCAGCAGCGCCAGCATGCAGCCGAGCCCGAAGATTCCGAGCCCGTACCCGACGCCCCGGTCCGGCAGGAGATAGCGCTCCTCCCGGAGCGCATAGCCGGCGGCCGCCAACAGCGCCGCGAGGGCGGTCGCCACCGGGATCGCGAGGTCACGTCGGGGACGGGCCGGCGCAGCCCTCCCGGCCGGCGCGCGAACGGCCGCAGCGGAGCCCATGGTCGGGACGGCCTCCTCGGGGTTTCCCCCGCTCCATCGGCCATCCCGACCCGGTCATTGAGCCCGCGCGCCCCCCCGGCGGCACGGCGCCTACTCCTCGACGAAGGGGTTCTCGCCCCCCGCCCGCAGGACGTCCTTCAGCACCTTGCCGGCGGCGTTCCGCGGCAGCGGGGTGCGGCGGATCTCCACCCGCACCGGCACCTTGAACGCAGCGAGGCGGGAGCCCACGAAGCGGCGGAGCTCCTCGGGCTCGGGCGCGGCCCCGGGGACGGGGACCGCCACGGCATGGGGCACCTGCCCGTATTCCGGGTGATCCACCCCGAAGACCGCCGCCTCGGCCACCTCCGGGTGCGCCTCGAGGGCGTGCTCGACCTCGGCCGGGTAGATGTTCTCGCCGCCGCGCAGGATCAGGTCCCGCGCCCGGGAGTTCACGAAGAGGTAGCCGTCCTCGTCGAGGTGGCCGATGTCTCCGGTGCGCAGCCACCGCCCGGGCCGAAGGGCCTCCGCCGTGGCGTCCGGGTCCCTCCAGTACTCCCGCATCACGAGCGGGCCGCGAATGTGGATCTCCCCCTCCGCGCCCGGGGGAAGCGCCCGGCCGCGTTCGTCGCGGATCTCGAGCTGCACGGTCGGCAGCGCCCGACCGACCGAGCTCGGCCGCTCCTCCAGGTCCCGGCCGTGGATGACCGTGGCCATGCCCGTGGATTCGGTGAGTCCGTAGCCCAGCCCCAGGGAGGCCCGGGCGTTGGGAAAGACCTTGCGCGCCAGCTCCTGGAGCTCGGGCGAGAGTGGAGCCCCACCCGAACCGAGCTGCCGCAGGCTGGAGAGGTCCCGGCGGCCCACGTCCGGGTGGTGCACCACCCGGTAGAGCATCGTGCCCATCGGCCCCCAGCTCGTGACCCGCTCCCGCTCGATGATCTCGAGCACCCGGCCGGGATCGAATCGGCCGGGCATCCAGACGGTCTTGAGGCCGCTCGCGAGGGCCGTGACCGCGCCCGAGTAGAGCCCCGAGACGTGGAAGAGGGGCGTGTTGACCAGCATGCATGGCCGCTCCTGCGAGGGCGGGGGACCCGCGCCCTCCTCCGCCGCGAGCATCATCATGCGCAGGCCGTGGAACATGGAAAGCCGCGTGAAGCCGACGACCCCGCGGTGGGTGTTGACCGCGCCCTTGGGCCGCCCCGTGGTGCCGCTGGTGTAGAGGATGGTCGCCGCGGCGTCCTCCTCGATGGGGTGCTCCGGGAGCGGTGCATCCGGGGCGAACTCCTCGAGCTCGCCGAACCCCGACTCGAACTCCACCACGGGCACCCGGAGCGCGCCGGGCGGGATGCGCTGCAGGCGGCGGCGGTCGCCGAGCAGGACCCGGGGATCGGAGTGCTCCACGCCGTAGACGATCTCCTCGCCCGACCACCAGCCGTTCAGGCCCACCGCCACCGCCCCCAGGCTGACGGTCGCCCAGAAGGAGATGATCCACTCCGCGCAGTTCGCCCCGCAGATCGCCACCCGGTCTCCGGGGCCGACGCCGAAGCGCTCCTCCAGGGCCCGCGCCACCGACGCCACCCGTCGCAGGTGTTCCGCGTATCCGATCCGGCGGTCGCCGCAGACGATGAACTCCGCATCCCCGTGCGCGGCCGAGGCAGCCAGAAGCTCCCGAAGCGAGCGGGGGCGCTGGCGGAAGACCTCCATCCGCTCGCCGAGCACGGACTCCGTGGTGAGCTCGAAGGGGGCACCGGGGGCGAGGAGTCGCGCCTCGATCTCGCGCAGGTCGGCCATGGCCTCTCCGTCCTTTCAATCCGGGGGGGTTCCGGTCGCCACCTGGACCAGGATTCGCGCGGTCGTCTCCACCAAGTCCTCGAGCGAGACGCCGGTGGGCTCGAGCTCCCGGTGGTAGGCCGAGAGCCGCTCGACGATGGACGCCAGCGCCGCCCCGCCGGCGTGCGGGTTCAGGTGCCGCGAGACGTTTCCGGAGCGCTGCCCCTCGGCGGTGAGCGCTGCCAGCCGCTCGAGGAGCGGGCCGAGGGCGCGCCGGCGGACGCGCGCGAACCGGCGGTCCCCGCTCTCGGCGGCGAGGTTCCGCACCAGCAGGACGGCCCGGTGCCGGTCCCAGTGCGCGATGAACGCCCGCACGAAGGCGCGGGCCGCCGGCAGCGCACCCGGGCCGGGAGCAAGTCCCCGGAGCTCCTCGAGCACCCCCGGCATCTCGTCTGCCGCTCGTGCGGCGAGCTCCAGGATCGCCTCCTCCGGACCCTTGAAGTACTGGTAGAAGGTGGCAGGAGAAGTTCCAGCCCTGCGGGCGATGTCGACCACAGCCACGTCTCGGAGCGGCCGCTCGTCGAGCAGCCGCCGGGTGGCCTCGAGCAGCCGGCTGCGGGTGCGCAGGGCGCGCGGCCCGAGGGGGCGCCCGTTCTGGTCCACCACCGGCCCGGCCTGCCCGGTGGACGTCACGACCGGCTCCTCCTCTCGGCCCTCCGCGCCGCTCCTTCCGGGCCCCGCCGGGCCGCCGGCCGAGAGCACCGGTCGCCGCCCCCGTCGGGCTCCGCCACCGGCCGGCTGCCCTCCCCGGCCGGCGCGCGGGCGGCCGGGAGGGCCTTGCGACCGATCTGACGCTATCTCAGCTTCTGCCCCCCAACAAGGAGCGGACATGCGCGTTTCCGAGCTCTTCGACCTTCGCGGCCGCACCGCGCTCGTGACCGGCGCCGGCCGCGGCATCGGCCGCCACCTCGCGCTCGGGCTGGCCGAGGCGGGAGCCGACCTGCTTCTCACCGGCCGCCGGCCGGCGCCGCTCGAAGAGACCGCGGAGGCGATCCGGGCCCTCGGCCGCGAGGCCCGCGTCAAGCCCTGTGACCTGCTCGTCGACCGGCAGATCGAGGCGCTCGCCGATTGGGCGCTCGCCGAGGCCCCGACGCTCGACGTGCTGGTCAACAATGCCGGCACGATCTGGGGCGCGCCCACCCTCGAGTTTCCCATCACGGCGTGGGACAAGGTCTTCGGGGTCAACGTGCGGGGGCTCTTCCTGCTGACCCAGCGCATCGCGCGACACATGGTGGAGCGCCGGCGCGGCTCGATCATCCTCGTGAGCTCGATCTCCGGCCTTCGCGGCGCCTTCGAGGAGGAGGAGCCCGCCGTGGCCTACAACGCCAGCAAGGGCGCCGTGGTGACCCTCACCAAGGACCTCGCCGTCAAGCTCGCCGCCCACGGTGTGCGGGTCAACGGCATCGCGCCCGGATCCTTTCGGACGGACATGATGCGGCACCTGATGGAGGATCCGGAGCGCCTGGCCCGCTACGAGGCGAAGATCCCGATGGGCCGCTCCGGCGGGGAGGACGACATCAAGGCCGTGGGGGTCTTTCTCGCGAGCGAGGCGTCCCGGTACGTCACCGGACACACGCTCGTGGTGGATGGGGGCTGGCTGGCCCTCTGATCATCCGCGGGCGGCGGCGAGCGCCCGCTCCACCGCGGCCGTGAGCTCCTCGGAGCGGAAGGGCTTCGCGAGCACCTCGATGGCCCCGAGCCGGTCGGCCGTGGTCAGCGCGAGGCCCGGGTCCGGCAGCACCCCGGCCGCGCCGCCGGACATGGCGATGACGGGCAGCCCCGGGCGCCGGACGCGGGCCTCGCGGATCGCCTCGTAGCCATCGTTCTCCGGCATGAAGATGTCGGTGATCATGAGGTCCACCGACTCGTCGGCGATCAGCTGCGCCGCGCGGCGGCCGTCCTCGGCGCACACCACGTCGTAGCCCGCGCGTTCGAGCTGCATCCGGATCACGTCGCGGATCATCTGTTCGTCGTCGACCACGAGAATACGCGCCATGGCTCGGCCCCCGGGCTCGCTTCCGGGCCCATCGGAAGGGCCGTACCCCTGCTTGAGACCTTCCACCCCGCACCTTCCCTCGGGGGAGGGGGGGTCGGGGGGATGCGGGCGCCGGAGGGCTGGGCGGGCACCCTAGCCGTCGCCCCCGTAGCGGTGGCCGGCGATCTCCGCGCCCTCCTCGGCGAGGCGCTGGAGCGCCCTTTCGCGGAGCGCCGCCACCTGGAGCTTGTCGGTCCCCGTGCGGCTCACCTCCCCGGGATCGAGGAAGAGGACCCGTCGCGGGACCTTGTAGGCCGCGAGCCGCTCCCGAAGGTGCGCGAGCACTTCCGCCTCGCCCGGCGGCGGACCGCCGGCGGCCACCGCACAAAGGACGAGCGCCTCGCCCAGGGTCGGATGGGGCACACCGAGCGCGGCCGCCTCCTGGATCCCGGGGAAGCCCCGCAACGCCTCCTCCACCTCGAGCGGGGAGACGTTCGCCCCCCCGGTCTTGATCAGGCGGGTCAGCCGCCCGGTCCAGTGCAGGCGCCCCTCCTCGTCGAGGGACCCGCCGTCGCCGGTCCGGAAGAATCCGTCCGGGTCGAAGACGAGCTCCGGATCGACCTTGGCGTAGCCCCGCATGAGCGTGAGGCCCCGCACCGCGATCTCACCATGGGCACCCGGCGGAAGGTGCACGCCGGTCTTCGGATCCACGATCCGGATCTCGCAGCCGGGCAGCGGGCGTCCGCTGCACGCCGCACGCTCCTGCGCCTTCGTATCCGCTGGCAGAGACGACACGATGGTGAAAGTCTCGCTCAGCCCGTAGCTCGCGTCCGGACCCCACCGGTTCTCCCGGAGGCCGGCGCGCTCGGCGAGCGGCGTGCCGAAGCGGATCCGGCGCAGGGTGTGGAGCTTCCGCCGGGCAACCTCGGGATGTTCGCCGAGGGCCTGCTCCTGGTGCGGCCAGGCGAAGAGCGCCGTGATGCCCTCCTCCTCGATGCAGGCCAGCACCTCCTCGGGCACGAAGCGCTCCTGCAGGTGGAGCTCCGCTCCTGCGGCGAGGCTCGCCCCGAGCGACATGCACAGTCCCGCCGTCCAGAAGAAGGGCTGGGTCGTCAGCACCCGGTCGCTCGGATCGAGGCGCAGGTGCTCCGCGAAGCGCCAGCTCTGGATCACCGGGGCACGCTGCCGGTGGATCACACCCTTCGGCAGCGCCGTGGTGCCGGACGTGTAGATCAGGAGTGCGTCGTCGCTCGGATGGATCTCCCGGGCGAGCTCGGGGAGCAGGGCTTCGGCCTCGGGCGCGGGCCCGGAGAGGGCCTCCGGACCTTCGATGCCGCCTTCCCCGGGGCCGTCGAGGCAGACGATTCGCCGCAACTGGGGAAGCGCCCGGAGCCGCAGCCGGCCCGGCAGGGCGGTGGCGAGCTCCGGGTGCGCCTCGAGGAGCTCGCGGCGGTAGTCGCGGCCGGCGAGTCCCGCGGTCATCAGCAGCAGGGAGACGTCGCCGTGCCGCAGGATGTGATCGCGCTCTCCCGGGCGGGCGAAGGTGTTGACCGGAACCACCACCGCGCCGAGGGCGGTGGCGGCGAAGAGCTCGACCACGAAGTCCGGACGGTTGGGCAGCAGCAGCCCCACCCGCGCGCCCTTGACCACGCCCGCCGCGACGAGGGCCGCCGCAGCCCTGCGCACCGCCTCGGCGAGCTCCCGGTAGCGGATCCGGCTGCCCCGGTGGACGAGGGCCGTGCGCTCGCCGTGGCGCGCAGTCACGTCCTCGAGGAAGCGAGGGAGAGTGAGGCGTTCGGGGTCCGGCTGGAGCGCGAGGCCGGGATCGGGCGCGCCCCCGCGGTCCGGGGCTCCCGGGCTCACTCGGTGGGAAGCCGGACCTCGGCCCGGCCGCTCGCCATCACCTCGTCCCGCTGGTTGGTCATCGTCACCTGCACCGTGGCGACGGGCTCGCCGCTGTGGGACTCGTGCCCGATGCCCACCACCTCGCCATTCAGGTAGGTCACGTCGCCGGCGAGAGCCGGCGCCCGGTACTGCATGTTGCTGTGGATCACCTCGCCCCACTCGCCGACCCAGTTGGTGAGGTAGTCCAGGATCCAGGCGCCCATGGTGGCCCCGTAGCCGTACTCCCGCGGCATTCCGATCAGCTGGGCGAAGCGCTTCTGCACGTGCCCGCGCGACGGACCCTTGTAGAGGCCGTCGGCCTGGCTCGGATCGATCTTGGCCCCCTCGAGGTCCCGGGACATCTCGGGAAGCCAGCCGGCCTGGTGAAGGGAGCTCGGCACGTGATCGTCCCGGAAGGCCCCCCACACGGTCATCAGATAGGAGCGCCACTCGGTCGTGAACGTGGCGATGCTGTGCGGGCCGATCGGGCGGGTGGGGAGCTTCTCGCCGTCCCGCACGTCGAGCCGCCGCGCGTGGCCGAGCTCGAGGAAGGTGGCGTAGTACGCGAACTTCTGTTCCTCGAGCTCCGCGAGGGCCTCGTCCGCCCAGGTGGCCTCCTCGAGCTTCGAGAAGAGCCCGCGCCTTCGCGCCTCCTCGGCGATGTAGCGCACCGAGGTGGAGCGCTGCCGGGCCACCACCTCGCCGCGCTGGTTGATGTAGAGGGTGTCTCCGCGAGAGAACATGGTGGGGCCGGCGAACTTGGTGTCGCGCACCTTGTAGTCGAAGAACATCCGGTCGAGGCGGATCTGGTCACCGGGGAAGATCCGGGGGCCGTAGAACCACCACTCGTCGCCCCCGAAGATCATGTGCTGCCCCGGGATGTGCCCCTGGATCGCGGGGCCGGCGCCGTGGCTGTCGCTGCAGCACACCGCGAAGGACTGGGGCGCCACGATCTGCCCGAAGCGACTCTCGGCGGCGTACTCCTCGTCGAAGTAGAGCGGGTTCGGGTTCTGCATGCCCTGGGCCCACCGCCGGATGTCGTTGACGTGGACGGGGTCCTTCATCTGCCCCCCGCCCACGGGCTGGCCCACCCAGCGATCGACGTCCGAGGTGTCGAGGGTCGAGCTCATCGGATCCTCCTTCCGGCGCAGCCCGGGCGCGACCGACTCCCCGACCCGGCCGCCTCCACCCACTCCCGCGGCGCCCGCCCGGCTGCGCGGCCTCCCTGGCCCGGCATTATCTGACGATCCGTCAGGTGAGTCAATGGCGACCCTCCGGCGGCAGTCCGAGGGCCCGGGCGACCACAGACCGCATGATTTCCGAAGTCCCTCCGCCGATCGTCTCCCAGATGCTCTGCCGGAAGAGCATCTCGAGGGGGGCCTCCCGGAGCAGCGCCGGCTCGCCGCCGAGCTCCACGGCGGTGCGGGCGATCTGCTGGCAGAGCTCGGTGTGGAAGACCTTGTTCGCGGAGGCCGAGAC
>JALSIO010000760.1 GCA_026989995.1 Myxococcales bacterium | reverse complement strand
TCACCGCCTTGCGCACCTCCTCGCCGAGGTAGGCCTCGGCCACGGCACGCATCTCCCGGAGGATGATGCCGGCGATCTCCGTGCAGGTGAACTCCCGTCCGAAGAGTCGCACGCGGGGGTCGTCGTGGGATCCCCGCACGATCTCGTAGGCCACCCGCTCCCGTGCCCGCTGGACCTCCTCGGACTCGAAGCGGCGCCCGATCAGCCGCTTCGAGGCGTGCACCGTGCCCCGGGCGTTGGTCACCGCCTGCCGGCGGGCGGGATGGCCCACGAGCCGCTCGCCGTCTTCCGTGAGCGCGAAGATCGACGGCGTGGTCGGGTAGCCCGCGGCATTGGGAATCACCATGTGCTGGCCGTTCTCGTAGAGCGCCACGCAGGAGTTGGTGGTGCCGAGGTCGATGCCGATCACGCGTGTCATGCACTCCCTCCCGAAAGCAGGCCCCGGCGGCGCAGCGCGCGCAGCTCCCGGCGTGCCTCGGCGTCGCCCGGGTCGAGCTCGAGGGCCCGCCTGAACTCGCGGCGGGCATTGCGGTGGAGCCCCGCGGAGGCGTACACCTGCCCGAGGAGGCGGTGGTGGGCAGCCACCTCGGGCTCGAGCTCGCACGCGCGCAGCGCGTATTCCCGGGCCGCCCGGAGGTCGCCCCGGACGCGGAGGGCGAGCAGCGCCGCCCGCTGGTGCGCCCGAGGATCGGCGGGTGCCTCGGCGAGCGCCGCCTCGTAGGCGTCGAGGGCCTCGGCGTAGTCCCGGAGCTCGAAGGCCGCGTCCGCCTCGGCGAGGAGCCTTCGCGCCCGCTCCTCGCGGGCCCGGGCCTGCACGGCGGCGAAACGCTCCCGGTAGAGGGCATTTTCCGGGTCGAAGGCGAGAGCCATGCGGACGGCCGCCGCCGCCTCCGCGAAGCGCTCCGCGGCTGCGGCCGCCATGCCGGTCTCGAAGAAGCTCTTGGCCTTCAGGCGCCGGGCCTCCTGTTCCGCCCGCAGCCGGCGCAGCAGCGGGCCCTCGGGGCGCCCCGCGGCGGCGCGGCTCCGCTCCTCGGCGGCCCGGGAGTCGCGGGCCGCCGCCCGGGCGGCCGGGTCCCCGAGCATCTCGTAGGCCTCGGTGAGCCGGCGGAAGATGCGCTCGAGCCGGGCCCCGAAGGGTCCCACCTTCCGCCCGAAGTAGCGGTCCGGGTGGAACTCCCTGGAGAGGGCGAAGTAGGCCCGGCGCAGCTCCCGGCGGCCCGCATCCGGGGGAACCCCGAGCAGCTCGTGGTAGGGGGCATCGAGGCGGGCCTCGAAGGCCAGGATCCGCTCCTGCACCTCGACGGGGATGTCGAGCTCCGGATCCGGCGCCGGCGGCGTCTCGTTTCGCGACCCGGTGCACGGCCCGACCGTCGGCGGCCGGGTCGCCCGCTGCCGGGGCGCCGCGCCCGGACCGCCGCGCCCGGCCTCCCCGCCGAGCTCGATCAAGCCGGAGGCGAGCCACGCCCGCAGGCTGGCCTCCGCCTCCTCCGGCGCGAGCCCGCCGATCTCCCGGAGCAGGCGCCACGGGGTGGCGCCGTCGACCCGTGAGAGCAGGTAGGCCTGCGCCGGGCTCAGGCGCAGCGAGGAGGGGTTGCAGCCCGGGGCGAGGCGCGGAATGCACCGGTCCCGGCTCGTCTCCATGGCCCTTCATTCGGCGGAGGGGGCCCCGAAGCTGAGCCCGGGCTCCGGCGGCGCCCGGGGGGAGGGCGGCGCCCTGCGGGGCGAGGGCCCTCAGACGCTCATGACGCGCTCGAGGATGGCCTTCTGGGCGTGGAGGCGGTTCTCCGCCTGGTCGAAGACGATGCTCCGCTCCCCGTCGAGGACCTCGTCGGTGATCTCCTCCCCCCGGTGGGCCGGCAGGCAGTGCATCACGAGGGCGTCCGGGGCGTGGGCCAGCAGGGCCGCGTCCACCCGGTAGGGCTCGAAGATGCGGCGCCGCTCCCCGGCCTCGTGCTCCTGGCCCATGCTCGTCCAGGCGTCCGTGTACACGAAGTCGGCCCCGCGCACGGCCTCCACCGGGTCGTCGGTGAAGGTGATCCGGGCGCCGCTCCGGGCGGCGAGCTCGGCCGCCCGCTCGCGGATCCGTACCGCCGGGCGGTGGCTCGCCGGGGTGCCGAGGCGCAGCCGGAGGCCGAGAACCGCGGCGGCGAGCAGGAGCGAGTTGGCCACGTTGTTGCCGTCTCCCACGTAGGCGATCTCCGCCTCCCGAAGGGGCTTTCGTTCGGAGATGGTCAGCAGGTCCGCCATGGCCTGGCAGGGGTGCAGCAGGTCGGTGAGTCCGTTGATCACCGGGATCGTCGCGTGCGAGGCGAGCTCCTCGACGAGTGCGTGGCTGAAGGTCCGGGCCACCAGCCCGTCGATCCACCGGGAGAGGTTTCGGGCCACGTCGGCGGCGCTCTCGCGGGTCCCCACGCCGACCTGCCCGCGGTGCAGCAGGATGGCGTGCCCCCCGAGCTGGGTCATGCCGGCCTCGAAGGTGACGTGGGTGCGCAGTGACGGCTTCTCGAAGTAGAGCGCGAGGGTCAGCCCCTCGAGGGTGCGCGGCCGCCGCCCCCGCGCGTGCAGGCGCTTGAGCTCCCGGGCGCGGTCGAGCATGGCCAGGAGCTCCTCGGCCGACCAGTCGGCGACGCTCAGGAAGTGCCGGATCGCCGGGCTCATGGCGTGATCAGGGTCCCCACACCGCCGTCGGTGAAGATCTCGAGCAGGACCGCGTGCAGGATCCGGCCGTCGACGACGTGCGTGCGCTCGACGCCGCCCTCGAGCGCCTCGAGGCAGCATTCCACCTTGGGAATCATCCCCCCCTCGATCACCCCTTCGGCGATGAGCTCCCGCGCCTCCTCGGCGGACAGCCGCGACAGGAGCTTCCCGCCCACCCCCTTCACGCCCTCCACGTCGGTGAGCAGGATGAGCTTGCGCGCCTCGAGGGCCTGCGCCACGGCGCCCGCCGCCTCGTCGGCGTTGACGTTGTAGGTGAGGCCGGCCTCGTCGATGCCGAGGGGGGCGATCACGGGGACGAAGCCGGCCTCCGCCACCGCCCGGATGGGCGCCGGGTCGACCCGTTCCACGTGGCCCACCCGCCCGAGGTCCCGGCCGCCGAGGACCTTGCGGGTGACCTGGATCATGGCCCCGTCGTTTCCCGTGAGCCCGATGGCCCGGCCGCCGCCCCGCTGGATGAGTGCCACGATCTCCCGATTCACCGTGCCCCCGAGGACCATCTCCACCACGTCCATCGTCTGGTCGTCGGTGACCCGGCGGCCCTCCACGAAGGTCGACTCGATGCCGAGGCGCTCGAGGATGCGGCCGATCTGGGGTCCGCCGCCGTGGACGATCACGGGCTTGAGCCCGATGTACTTGAGCAGCACCACGTCCACCGCGAAGGAGGCCCGCAGCTCGGCGTCGGTCATGGCGTGGCCGCCGTACTTGATGACGATGGTCTCGTCGTAGAAGCGCCGGATGTAGGGCAGCGCCTCGATCAGGACCTCGGCCTTGTCGATGAGCTGCTTCAAGCTCGGGTCTCCCGCCCCGCCCGGCGCTCCGCCCCGGGGCGCGTGGGCGTGAACGGTACCGGAGCCGCCGGGTGGCTGCCGCCGCCCGGGCCGGGGAAAAGCGCACCCCCGCCGCCGTGCTCCGGCGGGGGCCCGCGGTGGCGGCCCGGGGGCGGGTGGAGCCGGCCGGCGCCCACCGGCTCAGAGGATGTAGCGAGAGAGGTCCTCGTCCTCGGCGAGCTCCGCGAGGCGCTTTTTCACGAAGGAGCCGTCGACTTCGAAGCGCGTCCGCCCGAGGTCCGGAGCGTCGAAGCTCAGGTCCTCGAGGAGCTTCTCCATCACCGTGTGGAGGCGGCGGGCACCGATGTCCTCGCTGCGCGCGTTGACCCGCGCGGCGATCTCGGCGATGGCTCGGACGCCGTCCTCCGTGAACTCGAGGTCCAGCCCTTCGGTGGCCAGGAGCGCCCGGTACTGGCGCACGAGGGAGTTCTTCGGCTCCCTGAGAATGCGGACGAAATCGCCTTCGGTGAGGCTCTCGAGCTCCACCCGGATCGGGAAGCGCCCCTGGAGCTCCGGGATGAGATCCGAGGGCTTGGCCACGTGGAAGGCGCCCGCGGCCACGAAGAGGATGTGGTCGGTGCGCACCGGGCCGTGCTTGGTCTGCACCGTGGCCCCTTCCACGATGGGCAGCAGGTCGCGCTGCACGCCCTCCCGCGAGACGTCGGGCCCCTGGCGGGCGCCGGTGCCGGCGGCGATCTTGTCGATCTCGTCGATGAAGACGATCCCGCCCTGCTCCACCCGCTCGAGGGCGCGCTCGCGCACCCGGTCCGCGTCGACGAGGCGCGCCGCCTCCTCGGCGAGCAGCACCCGCCGGGCCTCCCGCACGGGCATGCGCCGGCGCTTGCGCTGGCCCGGGAAGAGGCTTCCGAGGAGGTCCCGGAACTGCATGCCGAGCTCCTCCACGCCCTGCGGGGTGAACACCGACACGCTCGGGCCGACACCGCCCTCGGCCACCTCGATCTCGATCTCCCGGTCCTCGAGGAGCCCGCTCCGCAGCATCTGGCGGAGCTTCTCCCGGGTCTCGCCGCCCTCGGGAACCGCCTCGATCCCCACCCGGGGGCGCCCGGGAAGCAGCGCGTCGAGCAGCCGCTCCTCCGCGAGCGCCTCCGCCTGCCCCTGCACCGCCCGTTTCTCCTCCTCGGCGACCATGGCCACGGCGAGGTCCATCAGGTCGCGAATGATCGACTCGACATCCCGGCCCACGTAGCCGACCTCGGTGAACTTCGAGGCCTCCACCTTGAGAAAGGGGGCCTGGGCGAGCTTCGCGAGGCGGCGGGCGATCTCGGTCTTGCCCACGCCCGTGGGCCCGATCATGATGATGTTCTTGGGGGCGATCTCCTCGCGGAGCTCCTCGGGGACCTGCTGGCGGCGCCAGCGGTTGCGCAGCGCGATGGCCACGGCCCGCTTGGCGGCGCCCTGGCCCACGATGTAGCGATCGAGCTCCGAGACGATCTCGCGGGGCGTGAAGCTGCGGATGTCACTCACGGCAGGGTCACCACGTCGATGGAGTCGTTGGTATAGATGCAGATGCCCGCGGCGACCCGCAGGGCCTCGCGGGCGATGGTCCCGGCGTCGAGCCCGGTGTGGGCGGCGAGGGCCCGGGCCGCGGCGAGTGCGTACGGCCCCCCGGACCCGATCGCGGCGATGCCGTCGTCCGGTTCGATCACGTCGCCGTTGCCCGAAACCACGAGGACGTTCTCGGGATCGCCGACGAGGAGCATGGCCTCGAGGCGCCGCAGGGCCCGGTCCGTGCGCCAGTCCCGGGCGAGCTCCACGGCGGCCCGCCTGAGGTTGCCCGGGTGGGCCTCGAGCTTGGCCTCGAGCCGCTCCACGAGGGCCAGCGCATCCGCCGCCCCCCCGGCAAAACCCACGGCCACCCGCCCGCGGCCCACGAGCCGCGCCTTGGTGGCCCCGGCCTTCATGACCACGTCGCCCACCGTCACCTGCCCGTCCGAGGCGATGGCGAGCCTGCCCTCGCGGAGCACGGCCGCCACCGTCGTCGCGCGGACCCGGGGTCCGGGCCTCATCGACCGGGCTCCCGGGCCCGGGGATGGGCCCGATCGTAGACCTCCACCAGGCGCTCCACCGAAACGGCCGTGTAGCGCTCCGTGGTGGAGAGGCTCCGGTGTCCCAGCAGCTCCTGGATCTCCCGCAGGTCCGCTCCCATGTCGAGCAGGTGGGTGGCGTAGCTGTGGCGCAGCCGGTGCGGATGGACGCGGTCCGCGAGTCCCGCCCGGCGGGCCCGCCTGGCGAGGATCCGCCGCAGGTCCCGGGGATCGAGGCGCCGCGGGGGGGCCCCGCGGGCGGCCCCGCGAACCGAGCAGAAAAGGGGCTCCGCCAGCACGCCCGGCCGGCGGCGGAGGCGGAGCCAGGCGTCGAGCGCCTCCCTGGCGACACCGGGCAGCGGCACCACGCGCTCCCGCCCCCCCTTGCCGCGCACGCGGACCTCACCGCGCACCAGGTCCACGTCACGGACGTCGAGGCCCGCCGCCTCGGAGGCCCGCAGCCCGGCCCCGTAGAGGAGCTCGAGCAGCGCCGCATCCCGCAGGCGGACGAAGCGCTCCCGGGCCGATTCCTTCCGGCGGACGTCGACCCCCCGGTCGAGGAGCAGGGCGCAGTCGTCCACGGGAAGCGGCCTCGGCAGGCGGCGCGCCACCCGCGGCGAGCCGAGGAGCGCAGTGGGATCGTCCCGGACGTACCCCTCCCGACGGCACCACGCGAAGAAGGTGCGCAGCGAGGCCAGCTTCCGGGCCCGGGTGGAGGCGCTCCGATCCAGGAGACCCGCCAGGAAGGCCCGGAGCCGGTCCGCATCGAGGGCGTCGACCGGCGTCGCTTCCCCCACGCCGTGGGCGAGCTGGCGCAGGTCGCCGAGGTAGGCGCGGCGGGTGTGGGGCGAGAGGTTGCGCTCCGCCCGGAGGTGGCGCTCGAAGCGCGGCAGCAGCTCTTCCAGGGTCACGACCCCTCCCCGGGCGCCACCTGCGCGGCGTAGGGGGCGAGGGCGGCGAGGGCCCGCGCCGCCAATCGCCGGTGCCGTTCGCGCTTCGGAGCCCGACCGCCGGCCTCCTCGAGCGGGGGGAAGAGGCCGAAGGTGACGTTGCTCGGCTGGAAGCGCTCCGGCCGCGACTCGAGCAGGTGGCGCAGCAGCGCCGCGTGCGCCGTCTCCGGCGGCGGAAGCGGCGGGATCTCACCCCGGGCGAGGAACGCGGCGTGGATGCCCGCGAGGAGACCGAGGGACGCCGACTCCACGTAGCCCTCCACACCGGCCATCTGCCCCGCGAGGAGGAGTCCGGGTCGCGCGCGGAGCTCGAGGGTGGGCCGCAACACCCGGGGTGCGCACACGTAGGTGTTGCGGTGCACGGAGCCGTAGCGCGCGAAGACCGCGCGCTCCAGGCCCGGCAGGCTCCGGAAGAGCCGGCGCTGCTCGCCGATCCGGAGCTTCGTCTGGCAGCCCACCAGGTTGTACAGCACGCCCTGGCGGTCCTCCTGGCGGAGCTGGATCACGGCGAAGGGTCGGCGTCCGGTGCGCGGATCCACGAGGCCCACCGGCTTGAAGGGGCCGTGGGCCAGGGTCTCGGGACCCCGGCGGGCCATCTCCTCGATGGGCAGGCATCCCTCGAAGTAGAGCTCGCGCTCGAAGGGGTGAAGCGGCACGCATTCGGCCTCGAGAAGGCCCCGGACGAAGGCGTGGTAGGCCTCCCGATCGAGCGGGATGTTGAGATAGTCGCCCTCCCCCGCCTCCCCGTAGCGGCTCGCCCGGAAGATGCGGCCCAGGTCGAGGGAGTCCGCCCAGACGGTGGGCGAGATGGCGTCGTAGAAGTAGAGCCGCTGCTCGCCGAGCAGCGACTCGAGGGCGTGGGCGAGCTCGGGGGCGGTAAGCGGGCCGGTCGCCAGGACCACCAGGGGTTCCTGCGGCAGCTCCCGGACCAGCCCGCGCACCAGCCGGATCCGCGGGTGGCCCTCGACGGCTCGGGTGATCCACTTCGAGAAGGCGACCCGGTCCACGGCCAGGGCACGTCCGGCGGGCACCCGGGTGGCGTCGGCGGCCCGCATGACCAGCGAGCCGAGGCGACGCATCTCCTCCTTCAGCAGTCCCACCGCGTTCCCCGTCGCCTCGGCGCGCAGCGAGTTGCTGCACACCAGCTCGGCGAGGTCCGGGGCCCGGTGCGCCGGAGAGTAGTGCTCGGGCTTCATCTCCCACAGCTCGACGGAGAGCCCGCGGCGTGCCGCCTGCCAGGCCGCCTCGCTCCCTGCGAGTCCTCCGCCCACCACGATCAGATCCGCGGGCATTCCCGGGTCCCCTCACCGCGCCCGGACGGGCGCGGACTCGAGCCCGGCGGAGCGTAGCGAACGCACCCCGGGGGTCCCGGTCGGGTGCCCGGCTGCTCCGCGGGCCGTCCCGGCGCCGGGCCTCAGAGGTCCCAGATGGTGCGCAGCGGCGTGTCTTCGCCGAGGAGCTCGGCCGGGCTCCGCTTGTCGATGTGCCCGATCAGGTGGTTGTAGACGCCATAGCCCACCAGCTCGCGGAGGCGCGGGCAGAACCCGCGGACGATCTCGCGGGGAATGCCGAGCTGCTGGTTCTCCTGCTGGCGGATGAAGCCCGCGCAGTAGTTCATCGCGATGCCCACCCGGCGCTCCGAGGTGCGGTTGGCTCCACCGCCGTGCCACAGGCTTCCGTGCCAGACGAGCACGCTTCCCCGGGACATCTCGGCCGCCACCGTCTCGTACTCGCCGCGCGGGTGGGGAGAGTGGTCCGCCCGGTGGCTCCCCGGCACGACCCGGGTCGCGCCGTTCTCCTCGGTGAAGTCGGTGAGCGCCCACATGGTGTTGCACACGATGGCGACGTGGGGCTTGGGCAGGGGGACCAGCTGGTCGTCGGCGTGGATCATCTGCGCCGATTCGCCCGGGCCGATGCTGATCGACGAGAGCGAGGAGACCAGGCAGCCCGGATCGAGGACGCGCTCCACCAGGGGCAGCACCCGGGGATGGACCGGGATGGCCTCGTAGAGCCGGCCCCGCGCGAGGAGGTTGTAGATCCGCCAGGTGCGGCGGCCCTCGAAGTCGTTGTCGGCCGGCCGGATCCCGAGTTCGGCTTCGAGTCGGAGCAGGTCCTCGGCAAGGGCGTCGGCCTCGTCGTCCGAGAGCACGCCCTCGAGGATCGTGTAGCCGTCGCGCTCGATGCGCGCGAGATGGGCGTCCAGCTCGTCGACCGCCCCGGAGGCCGCCGCCGCGCGCTCGGTGGAACCCGCCATGCCCCCAGCATGGCAGCCGGGTGCGGGGTCGCGCAACCACCTCAGCCGCGCCCGGGCGCCGCCCGGAGGCGCCCGTCCCGGCCGGTCTCGATGTGGCCGCCGAGTTCCAGTTCGAGAAGCGGCAGCGCCAGATCCCCGGGCGATCGGCCGGTGCGCCGCGCCAGCTCGTCCGCCGAGGCCGGCTCGCGCCGGAGGGCCTCGAGAAGACGGCCGGCGAGCCCGCCCGGTCCCGGGGGCACCCCGGCCGATGGCCCGCGGCCGGCCGACGGAGGCGGAAGGCCGAGGACCCGCCGCACGTCGTCGGCGTCGATGGCCGGCGCGGCTCCGTGGCGGAGCAGGTCGTTGGTGCCCGCACTCGTCGGCGCGTCCACCGGCCCCGGCACGGCCAGCACCTCCCGCCCCTGCTCGAGGGCGTGGTGCGCCGTGATGAGCGATCCGCTGCGGAGCCTCGCCTCGACGACCACCACGGCACGGGAGAGCCCGCTGATCAGCCGGTTGCGCCGGGGAAAGTGGCGCCGGAGCGGCGGCGTGCCCGGCGGGAACTCGCTGACCAGTGCCCCCCCTGCCGCGGCGATCCGCTCCGCGAGGCGACGGTGCCGCGCCGGGTGGACGCGGTCGAGGCCGCTGGCGAAGACCGCGACCGTCGCCCCACCCGCCTCGAGGGCACCCTGGTGGGCGGCGGCGTCGATGCCGAGGGCAAGGCCCGAGACCACCACGAAGCCCTGGGCGGCGAGGTCCCGCGCGAGGCCCCGTGCGATCCGCACCCCGTACGCCGTGGCCGCGCGCGAGCCCACCACCGCGATGGAGGGGCGGCAGAGCACGGCCGGATCTCCCCGCACCGTCAGCACCGGCGGGGGATCGGGGATCCGGCGCAGCCACTCGGGATAGGCCGGGTGG
>JALSIO010000759.1 GCA_026989995.1 Myxococcales bacterium | reverse complement strand
GGCTCCCGGCGCGCGGAAGCGGACGGACGCCGCCGGGGCGGCCCGCGGGTGGGGCGCCGGAGCGCGGGGAGGCGCGTGTGGCCGACGCGGGAGCAGCCGACACCTTCTGGCGCCGCTGCAGCAGCTGCAAGAAGCCCATCGCCTACGGGGATCGCTTCTGGCGCTGCAGTGTCTCGACCTGCAACCGCTCCCGAACCGCGCTTCGATTCTGCTCGGTCTCCTGCTGGGATGCGCACCTCTCGCTCGTGCGGCACCGCGAGTCGTGGGCCATCGAGGAGCGTGCGCCGGGCTCGCCCGAGGCGGCGCGGCGCGATTCCGCCCCCGCCCCGGCGCCGCCGCGGGGAAGCCGCAGCCCTTCCACTCCGTCCGCAGCCGCCAGCGGCGACCGGGCCCCCGCCGCGGGGCGGCGCGCCGGGCCGCATCCGCCCCGACCGCAACGGGCGCCTGCCGACCCCTCGCTCCCCATCGAGATTCTCGTCGTCGCCTCGCGCCTCAAGCACTACGTGCGGGCCCGTGCCGGGCTGCAGACCTCGGACAAGGTGCTGATGCCCCTTTCCGACCACCTGCGGGCGATCGTGGACGAGGCAGTGGAGCGCGCCCGCGCCGAGGGGCGGAGCACCCTGCTCGCACGCGACATTCCGCCCCCGCGGCGGTAGCGCGCGCCCTCCGGCCGGGTGCGGTGCTCCGGCGGGGTGGCGCCGGCCGCCGACCGGCTCTCGGGGCGGTGCCGGGCGGGGGGGCCGCCTTTCGGGGCTGCCTCGGAAGGCTCACGGCAGCCAGGGTGGATCGAAGCGACCGTTTCCGTCCACGTCCACGTAGAGCGGATTGGTGAAGCCGAGGGCGAGGACGCCGCCCTCGCCGAGGTTTCCGTCGAGGAGGTCGGCGAGGGTGGTGTTGGTGCCGGGGTCGAGATCGAAGGGCATCACGGGATGCAGCGGCGGCGAGACGCCGTCGGTACCGCGGACGACCACGACCACCCAGGTGTCCCGCGTGAGGCCGGAGAGCCGCACCACCCGCCGGGTCTCGCGGCGGCTGGCTCCCGGCACCCCGGGCGCGACCGGGAGCTCGACCACCGTGAAGTGGTCTCCTTCGTTGAGGGAGTCGTGGCGTGTCAGCACGCGAAGGGGGTCCGCCGTGAACGCGACGGGCGTCCCCCCGCTCGTGCCCGTCGTCCGGGTGGGCGCATTGGCGTAGATCTCGATGGTGTCGTAGGCCGACCACGCCGGTGCCTGCACCGAGATTTCGAGGTCCACCTCTCCGGAGGTCGCCGTGATCAGCGTGCTTCCGCCGAGGCCGAGATCCGCCACCCCCGGCCCATCGGTCGCGAGCAGCCGCGTCTGGACGTAGAGCCCTTGACCACCGACGAGCCGGCCGGCCCGGACGGAACGCGCGATCTCGTCCTCGTCGATCTCCGCCGGGTCATCCGTGCTGGAGGCCGTCCACGAGCGCGCACCGGCTGCCCGCAGATTCAGGAAGCCATGGGTATCGGTGTCGGCGACGGCGGTCGCATGGATCCCCTGGTTGAGCAGGTTCATCCAGATTCCGATCCGCTCGTCGAGAAACTCCGACTGGTGTCCACGGTCCATGCCGTTCCAGAGCTCGAGGGCCGGGAAGGGGTGGAAGAAGTTGCCCACCGACGGGTCGAGGCGGTGCGCCAGTGCCTCCTCCGGCGAGAGCATGGAGGCGGGCGGTACCAGGGAGGTGTCGATGCGGAGGGGTGAGAAGTGGCTCCCGATGTGGTTGACCTGGACCACCACGTCGCCGGGCGGATTGAAGGGATCGGAGGTGGCAGCGGCCTCGATCTCGGCCGGGCTCAGGTTGTAGTGACCGTAGGCGGGAAAGTCCCTTCCCGGCGGTGCCGCTCCCGCCCAGTCCGTGGAGCCGCCGGAGGGCCGGCTCGGGTCGAGTCCGCGCGGATAGGCGTTGAAATGGCCGGTGTCGAAGGTGGTGATCTCCTCGCCGATCGTGGAGTGCACGAAGGTCTCGAGGCCGAGCCCCTCGATCGTGGGGGCGAGGTCCGAGTGCGCGTCGTGCTCCGTGGCGACGATGTTGTCCACTCCCTCACCGGCGAACTGCATCGCGCGGTCCGCGAAGGCGATCCGGGAATCCGGGCTGTTCAGGAAGTGCACGTGGAAGTCGGAGGAGACGAAGCCGGGGGTGTCGAGGACCTGTGCGATCCGCGCCTCCACGTCGTGGACGCCGCCGGGCTCGACCCGAAGCGGCATCCGGAAGGCCGACCACTCCGTTCCCCGCGAGACCACGAGCTCGTAGTCGCCGGGCTCCATGTCGAACTCCGCCACGCCGTCGGCGCCGGCGTACTCGACCCGCGCCACGCCGTAGGGCAGGGGATCGCGGCTCTGGTCGGTGAAGGCGGTGGTGGTGACCTCGAGAACCAGCAAGAGCTCGTCGAATCGGATCTCGGGGCTCGGGTCGAAGCCCACCAGCATCACGCGCGCGGGGATGGGCCGGCCGGAGGGATCCTCCACCGCCACCCGGACCCGGCCGGAGTCCGGCAGCGCGATGTCGACCACGGCCGGAGCGTTCGCCCGCACCGCGGCCGGGTGGAGCATCGGCTCGGGGCCCCCTCCTTCGTAGGGCGCGCCCTCGAGGGCGGCGGCCACGCCGTAGTCGCCCTCCGGAATGCGTCCCCGGTAGCAGCCGTCGGGACCGGCGAGAAAGTGCGCCGCCACCCGGGCCAGGCGTCCGGCCTGGACCGGCCCGGCCACCACCCGGGCCGAGGCCGCCGGGCGCCCCCCCACCGTGACGCAGCCGCGAAGCTCGCCGGTGGCCTCGCCCCGGAGGCGGGCGACCAGCTCCCGGCCGTTGGCGAAGCTGCCGTCGCCCACCGCGAAGTAGCGCAGGAAGGACGCCTCCCCGAAGGGCGGGACGCGGAACACCGGCGGGAGCCCCAGGAAGAGGGTGAAGGCCACCGAGTGGCTGTGCAGCAGGAAGCTCACCCCCGAAGTGGTGAAGCTGCTCGAAGGGCCCTCGCCGGGTAGCGAGATCGGCACGAGCGCGTAGTCCACGCCCTCCGCCGATCGGAAGCCGGCGAAGGAGAGCATCTCGGTACGGGGGGTCACCAGGGTTTCGCCGAGGCCGAAGGCCCCGATCCCCGGGTCGGCGAACTGCTCCAGGGTGCCCATGCCGTTCACGTAGTCGCCCACGTAGAAGGCGAGCTCCTCACCCGTGTTGTTGAAGACCGTGGTCTCGATCTCGAGCTCCCGCCGCTCTGGCTCCAGGCGGTATTCGGTGCAGCCCTCGACGTCGTAATCCCGGTCGTCGACACCGGGCGGGAGCATCACGCCGAGCCTCTCCACCTGGGAGGAGGGGTTCACGTAGTCGAGGAGGTCATCGGGGCCGCAGGTCCGGATGATCGCGGCCGTCCCGTCCTGGCCGTCGTTGACGATCTCCACCTCGGTGGCGTGGATCACCGTCTCGATGTTCACACTCGGCTGCAGCTCGAAGAACTGGTCGCGACCCGGCCGGCCCACGAGCTCGGCATCGATGAGATTCCCGCCGAACTGGCCGATGCTGTGGAGATCGCGGACACCCGGGCGCTGGATCGCGTAGCGCGCGACGTCGTTCTCGAGCAGGTAGTCCCCGACCTGGCTGTGGCCGAGCGGCCCGGTGATGAGGTCCCCCGGATCGGTGATCCGGCGCGCCCGGGCCTTGGGCGGGAGGTAGTCGAAGGTGCAGTCGAGCAGCACGGAGATGTGGGGATTTCGCTGCCGACGTGCCCGGGCGCGGATCTGGTTGTGGTCGCGGAGGGGCGGGCCGGGACCTACCTTCGCCCACCACTCGTCGCCGGTGCGGACGAGGGCGAGTGGTTCGCCGTTCAGCGTCAGCTCGAGGCTCGCCGGGTCGTAGAGGGCCGGGTCGAGCGCCACCCGGACCTCGAACTCGAAGCGGGTCACTACGTCGCCGTCGGCGGGTGCGAGGATCCGGAAGCTCGGATTGGTGCACCGGGCGCCGACCCCGAGGGCGAGGAGCAGGAGGAGCGGGAGGAGCCGGGTCGCAGGTCGCATGGGAGCCTCGTTCGAAGGGACCCGTCGACTCTAGCCCAGACCGGGGAGGCACCCGTCGGAGCGGGCCGGTGGGGGCGGGGGAGATGCGGCCGGGCGGCAGCACGCGCGCAACACCCCGCCGCCGCCTGGTGGTGGGCGGCCTTGTCCGGTGGCCGGCAAGGCCGCCGCGGGGTGGGACGGGGAGGTCGGCGGGCCGCGGGCGCTTCTCACGCCTCCGGCTGCGCGCCGCAGCCCGAGGCTTGGGCCGGCGGCGCGGACCCCCGGGCCTCGAGGGTGACCGGCATGCACCGCACCCCGAGGTCGCGCTCGAGTCGCCGGGCGAGCTCGTCGCGCTCCTCGGGACCCCGCGCGACGATCTGCGCGCAGCCGTCGCCCTGGGAGCCCACCCCCTTGCCGCCATGGGCAAGCTCGCGGACCGCGGGGTGCGCGAGGACCCGGTGGAGCTGCGGCGCCTCGAGCTCGGGGCAGGCCGGAGCCACGTCGCGGTCGAAGAGGGCCTGCGCCTCGTTCATCAGTCGGCCGAGCGCCGGGGCGTCTCCCTCCGCGAGGGCGGCCCGGGCCGCACGGACCAGGAGCTCCCCCGCCGGCCCGAGCGCCCGTCGCACCGCCGCGGCCACGGGCCCCGGGGCATCGGGGAAGCACGCCTGGAGATCGGCCAGGATGCGGCGCGTATCCTTGCCTGCGCAGAGGTCGACGAGCAGCAGGAAGAAGGGCCCGCCACAGGCCACCTCCTCCACCTCCATCCCCTCTCCGTCGAAGCGGAGCAGCGAGGTCCGGCGCCCGAGGGCGCACACCTGGTCCATCCGTCCGCACGGGGAGCCCGCCCGGCGCTCGCCCCGCCAGGCCACCTCCATCTCCTCCTCGACGGAGAGGCCGAGGCCGTAGACGCGGCTCGCGGCCCGCGCCACCGAGACGCAGATGGCAGCGGAGGAGGACAGTCCCCGGTTCACCGGGAGGTCTGCCTCGGTCGCCAGGCGAAGGCCGGGAATGCCCCGGGACTCGACGAGCTCGAGCAGCGTGGCGGCCGCATAGCTCGCGAACGCCTCCGAGGCCGCGACCGCCGGCAGCGCCTCACGGGAGATGGTGGCCCGGACCGGGGGGACGGCCGGGTCGCGAAAGCGCGCCTCGAGTTCGAAGCGGTCGGCCGGCTCCGCCTCGGAACGGATGCCCGCGTCGGTGCCCGCCACCAGGCAGTGGCCGGGGTGGATCTCCGGTGCGCGGCTGCGCCACGCCCCCGCCCAGTCCGAATGCTCCCCGAACAGGCAGAGCCGACCCGGAACGAAGAACTCGACCGCCACGGCCGCCACGGTAGCTCCGGCAGGGCGGCCCCGGGGGCGCATCTGCACGTCGGGCGCGGGTGGCCTGCCGGGACCGCCGCCCGTCGTCAAGGTGATCGGGGTCACCGCCGATGGGATGCGGGCAACATGGGTGGATTTGGACCCGTTCGGCGGGGCGGGCCACGGCCGGGGAGCTCGGGCCATGGGGCGAACGAGAGGTCGGCGGGACTGCGCAGCGGGCGCTCCCGACCGGGGGACAGGGGTGGCCGGCATCCTGGCGCTCTTCCTGCTCACGGCCCCGGCCGGCCCGGTGGCCGGTGCCTCGGGAGACGCCGACGCCATCGAGGCGGTTGGCTTCGGGGCGGTCGGGATCCCGGCGGCGGCGCCTGCGGTGGCACCCGCCGGGGGCGCGGGCTGCGCCGACGTGGACGACGAGCTCGCGGAGCTCTGGCGGGGGGCGGCGGTGCTGCGGCCCCCGGTGGCCTTCGTCCGCGGCCGGGTGAGCCGCCGCCACTTCGAAGAGGCCATCCGGGGGCGCTACGTGATCGTGAGCGAACGAGGTCCCTCGGGCGTCGCGCTCTTCGTCACCAACGAGGGACGGCTCGGACGGCTGCTCTACCGCTGGCGCGGCGTCGACCCGGACGGCGCTCCGCTGCTCGAGCTCCATCGGATCGAGCTCGCGGACGCGGAGCCCGCCGGCGACCGGTGGCGTGCCCTGCCCGCGCGGCGGCTGCGAGCCGGGGAGGCGGTCGACCTGGACCCGCCGGGCGACGGCTGGGGCGCCGGCCCCGACCTCCGGCACGTTCGCGCGCCCTCCGGCCCCGTCTTCGAGGCCGCCGAGAACGCGGAGCTGGTGCTCGCCGCGACCTCGATGTGCGAGGCCGACCGGGTGCTGGCGATCAGGGCGGGAGTGCGTGATCCGGTCCGGTGATCAGCCGGGCCATGCCGTGGACAGCCGGTCCGACCCCCGCCCCGGTGGCCAGGTCGAGGGCCGTTCAGGGAAAGCCGCACCCCGGCGTCGCGAGCAGGAGGAGCCCGCCGGGCAGCACGACGAGAAGCCCCACCGCGGGGCCCCGCACGAACCACGGTCGGGGACCCAGGACGGTCCCACCGCGGCACCGATGCCGGGTGGCGCGGCGTAGAATCCGAGCCCTGCGATCTCGCCCCGGATGGAGAGCACGTCGAACCTGCCGGGGACCGGAATCCGCAGCTCCCCGGGCCCTCAATCGGTGGGCGCGGCCGCGGGCTCCTCTTCGAGCTCGACCTCGAGGCTCCTCCGCGTCCGTACCGGGGCCGTCTGCACGCAGACCGCCTCCGGCTCGAGCCGCCGCCCCCCTTCGTCCTCGATCCCGCGGAGGATCACGAGCTCCGGTTCACGGCCGGGTGCCTTGAACAGGAGCACGTGGTCCCGGTCGCGGTGCAGCCGCAGCTCCGCCGGAGGGGGGCCGAGATCCTCGCCGTCGACGAAGAGGCGGCTTCCCTCCGGCGCGCAGCGGATGGGGACCGTCTGGTGGCTCGCGCAGCTCCCGGCGAGCAGGGCGAGTGCGAGGGCCGCGCCCTCACGAGCGCGTGCGACGCCTCCCGCCCCCGAGCCCCGGCAGGCCCGCGGCGGCCGGCAGCGGCCCGCTAGGCGTACACGAGGCGTGTGAGGGTTTCGGCCACGCAGCCCGGCTTCTCCTCACCCTCGATCTCGACGGTGACGCGCTGCTTGAGCTGGATGGTGCCCGGCCCCTTGAGCTCGGCTCCGAGCAGCTCGCGGCGCGCCCGGATCCGCGAGTTCACCTTGACGGGCGCCGGGAAGCGCACGCGGTCGAGCCCGTAGTTGATGCCCATGACCACGCCCTCGTAGGCCTTCGGATCGACGGGCGGGATGGACCGGCCGAGATGGACGATCAGGGAGAGGGTCAGGAACCCGTGGGCGATGGTGACCTTGTACGGCGAAAGCTTCGCCGCCTTCTCCGGGTCCACGTGGATGAACTGGTGGTCACCCGTGGCATCGGCGAAGAGGTTGATCTGCTCCTGGGTGACGGTGTGCCACTGCCCGACGCCCTCCTCGGTGCCGAGGTGCTTCTGGAAGATGGCGAGTGCCTCCTCCGCCTTCGACATGGCTTCCTCCTTCTCCCCGGGGCGGGCCGGGCTGCCGATCGCGGCGAGGAGGCCCCTTCGGAGCCTCCGGGCCCGGGACCGGGCGCGCGGCATGCCGTCCGCCGGCGGCTTCGCCGGCGAGGTTACCCGAACGACAGCGCGCCGCCCCCGGGAAGCGGGTCCTGGCCGAGGGCCCGGCGCGCGTCGTTGGCCGCGGCCCGGTAGATACCCTGCGCCATGAGGGATTCGGCTCGGGCGAGCAGGTGTTCGTAGACGTCGCGCTTGAGCTCGAGCGCGGCCCGGTGCGCCGGATCCGCCCGGGTCGCCCATTCGGCGAGGTCCGCGGCGAGATCGCCTCGATCTGCCTCGAGCTGCCCGCGCCCGCGGGCGACGAGCCGGTCCACCCCCCCGGCGAGCGCCGCCACCTCCCGGGCGCGCTCGGCGGGCGGCGGGGGCAGGAGCTCGGCCGGGTTGCCGTTCCACCAGCCCCCGTACAGGCGCAGGATGTTCCGGACGATGAACTGCGGGTGGTCGTAGCGCGCCCCGAGGTAGGGCCGCACCGCCAGCTCCGGGTCGGGGCGGACGGCGTGTACGATCTGCTCGGGGGTCTCTCCGGCGTTCATGCGCGCGAGGACCTGCTCGACGAGCACCCGGAGGTAGCGGGCCGTCTCCGTGAGGAGCTGTCGCACCGCCTGCCGACCGTGCACCACGAGGCCATGGCCGGGAAAGAGCCACTCGGCGTCGAGGGCCGCCATCTCCTCCAGGGCGCGGGCCCAGTCCTCGGGGTAGCGCTGCACCTTCTGCGGATTGCCGCAGTTCGGCGCCTGCCAGATCACGAGATCGCCCGTGAAGAGGTACGAGCGCTCGGGGACGAAGAGGTAGCAGGCGTCGTCGGTCTCGCCCCGGGCGGCCCGGTAGCGGATCTCGAGGTCGCCGATGCGCTGCACGAGGGCTTCGCGGAAGGTGAGGGTCGGCCAGTCGAAGCGGTCGGGGAAGGCGGGCTCCGGCAGGGAGAACTGTCGCTGGTTGATCCGCGCGTTCCAGCCCCACGTCTTCTGGTAGCGGAGGAAGCGCTCCACCACCGCCTCCTGCGCCACGATCAGGGGGCGTTCGCCCGCCTCGAGAAAGGGGCGCAGCCCGAAGGCATGGTCGGCGTGTCCGTGCGTGTAGACCGCGGTGTGGATCGGTTCGGCGGAGAACTCCCGCACGGCCCGGTGGACGCTCCCCGAAAGCGGGGCGAGACCCGGATCGATGAGGAGGAGCCCTTCGGGTGTCCGCAGCGCGTAGGTGTTCACGAAGGCGGCGTGCAGGAGCACGTCCGGCGCGACCTCGTGCGGGGCCGCGTAGAGGCGCGGCCGCGCCCGGGTCGGGTCCTCGGTGAGCATGGGCGAATCGGCGGGCATCGGGCTCCTCCGGCCGGAATGGGGGAGGGGGGTTCATGCCAGGCGGGCGAGCGCGTCGTCGAGCGCCCGGAGGGCGTCGGGGGCAAGCGCCTCGTCCGGGTCCCGGCCGGCGAGGGCCGCGTGCAGGAAGGCCGCCACGAGGCCGCCGAGCAGCCGATGGACCCGCGCTTCCGGCAGCAGCTCGGCGAGGGGCCGGGTCGGCCGGCGCTGGGCTTCCCGCGGGTTGGCGAGGTGGCGACTGTGGAGCAGCTCGACGCCGTCGCAGAAATGGAAGTGGTCGGCTCCGCGGATGCCGACGAGGGCACGCGGAGGCGCGAGGCGGTCGAAGAGCGGCTGCACGCTCTGCTCGCGGTCCACGAGTACGTCGTCCTGCCCCGCCACGAGCAGGGCCGGGACCTTCCGGGGAAGGGGCAGCTCGCCGGGCCGGAACGCGCGGCGCCCGACGAAGGGCTCCGAGGCCGGAGCGAGCCCGCACACGGCGGCGATGCGCGGATCCCGGGCGGCGACCACGACGGCGGTCCAGCCGCCGAAGGAATGGCCGAGGGCGGCCACGCGTCGTGGATCGACCCGCGGCCCGAGCTGCTCGTCGGAGAGCACGGCGTCGAGGGTGGCGCGCAGGTCCTCGGGGCGGTGACGCCGTGCGCGGCGGTGCACCTCGCGGAGAGCCCCGGGATCCGTCACCCGGAGCATCTCGAAGAAGGTGTTGCCCACGTGGTCCGGCGCCGCGACCACGAAGCCGTGGGAGGCGAGGTGGCTCGTGAGGAAGGTGGACTGCTGTCGCAGCCCCGAGTTGCCGTGGGAGAAGAGCACGACGGGAAAGCGGCCGGGCGCCGGTGGTGCGTCGGGCAGGGCGCGATGGGGGCGGCCGTAGGGGTGCGGCGCGTGGAGCTGCGGAAGGAGATCGCGCCCGCGGAGGGAGG
>JALSIO010000758.1 GCA_026989995.1 Myxococcales bacterium | reverse complement strand
GGCGCAGCGGGTCGCAGGCCGGAACGAAGATCGCGTCGCAGGCCGGATCGCGATCCCCCCGGCTGGACGGCCGGACGGCGGGTCCAGGGTGATCCGGGGCTCCGGCTCCGGATCTTTGGCCCGGATCGGCTGGGCGGTCGCGCCGGCGATGGATGGGCGGTGTCCGGTCGTCGCTCCGGTCGGCGATCACGGCGGGAAGGCACGTAGCTCAGTGGGAGAGCACCACCTTGACACGGTGGGGGTCGGCGGTTCAATCCCGCCCGTGCCTACCAGCCGCCACCCGGGCCGGATCGACCTAGGGCGAGGTGGGCGCAGGGCGTCCGTGCCAGCCGGGGTCGAGGGACCGCGGCACGGCTGAGCCGCGCGCCGCCACCGGCCACCCGGCGGGGATGCCCGGGGTGCGGACGGGATGAGGCCAGGGCCCGAGCGGTCCGGAGCGAAGCGAGAACAGACGAAACACCATGGTCCGCGCCCACCCATGAGCAGCATCGAGGTCCGGCTGCCGGACGGCCGAGCGCTCGAGATGCCGTCCGGGGCCACGGTGCTCGACGTGGCGCGGGCGATCGGCCCGGGGCTCGCGCGGGCCGCAGTGGCGGGCCGCATCGACGGCCGCCTGGTCGACCTGCGCCAGCCCCTCGACCGCGACGTCGATCTCGAGATCGTCACCCTTCGCGACCCCGAGGCCGGGGAGGTGATCCGCCACTCGTGCGAGCACGTGATGGCGGACGCCGTCAAGCGGCTCTTCCCCGAGGCCCAGGTGGACGTGGGTCGCACCGATCACGCCGAGAAGTTCCAGTACGACTTCCTCGTTCCCCGCCCGTTCACGCCGGAGGACCTCGAGCGGATCGAAGCCGAGATGCGGCGCATCGTGAAGTCGAAGGCTCCCTTCGAGCGCCGCCAGGTGGGCCGCGAGGAGGCCATCCGGCTCTTCCGCGAGAGGGGGGAGGAGCTCAAGGTCTCGCGGATCGAGGACATCCCCGAGGGCGAGCCCATCACGCTCTTCTCCCACGGCGACTTCGTCGACCTCTGCCGCGGACCCCACGTCCAGCGGACGGACCAGATCGGCGCCTTCAAGCTCCTCGAGGTCGCCGGCTCCTACTGGCGCGGGGACGAACGAAATCCGATGCTGCAGCGGATCTACGGCACCGCCTTCGCGAAGCGTGAGGAGCTCGACGCCCATCTCCGCCGCATCGAGGAAGCCAGGCGGCGCGACCACCGCCGGCTCGGCCCGGAGCTCGACCTCTTCCACCTCGACCCGATCTCGCCGGGTTCTCCCTTCTGGCATCCGAAGGGCGTCGTCGTCTACAACGGCCTCGTCGACTACATGCGCGAGCTCTACGGGCGCTACGGCTACCAGGAGGTCATCGCGCCGCAGATCTTCGACGTCGAGCTCTTCAAGACCTCCGGGCACTACGAGCACTTCAAGGAGGACATGTTCCTCATCGAGACCGAGAGCGGCGAGATGGTGCTCAAGCCCATGAACTGCCCCGGGCACGCACTGCTCTACCGCATGCGCCGCCGCTCGTATCGGGAGCTGCCCCTGCGGCTTGCCGAGTTCTCCCGGCTGCACCGCAACGAGCGCAGCGGGACGCTCACCGGCCTAACCCGCGTGCGCTCCTTCGCCCAGGACGACGCCCACATCTTCTGCACCGAGGAGCAGGTGGAGGGCGAGCTCGCCCGCTTCTTCGAGATGGTGCGCGAGGTCTACGGCGCCCTCGGTCTCGACCAGGTCCGGGTGGCCGTCTCGACCCGCGGCGAGCGCTTCATCGGGGCGGCGGAGGATTGGGACGTCGCCGAGCGCAGGCTGGTGGAGGCCTGTCGCGATGCGGGCTTCGAGACGGAGATCAAGCCCGGCGAGGCGGCCTTCTACGCGCCCAAGGTGGAGATCGACGTCACCGACGTGCTCGGGCGGGTCTGGACGCTCGGCACCGTGCAGATCGACATGGCGATGCCGGAGCGCTTCGGCCTGCGGTACGTCGACGCCTCGGGGGGGGAGTCCCGCCCCGCCATGCTCCACCGCGCGGTGCTCGGCTCGCTCGAGCGGTTCATCGGCATCTACCTCGAGCATACGCTCGGCGACTTCCCTCTCTGGCTGGCCCCGGTGCAGGCGATCGTGCTTCCCATCACCGAGCGGCAGGTGGACTACGGGCGCAAGGTGCAGGAGGCGCTGCGCAGAGCCGGCATCCGGGCCTCGCTCGACGATCGAAACGAGAAGCTCGGCTTCAAGATCCGCGAGGCGGAGCTGGCCAGGATTCCCGTGATGCTCGTGGTCGGCGCCCAGGAGGAGGCGGAAGGGACCGTCGCCATCCGGAGGCGTCGTGGGTCCGCGGAAGGCGCCGGGTCGCTTCCGGTGGACGCCCTGTGTTCGCAGCTGGCCGACGAGATCGGCCAGCGGCGTTTCTGAGACCCGGGGAGGAACGAACATCGCGCTGGTGAGACGGGATCCGAGGGAGGGCCGCGGAGACAGCACGCGGATCAACGAGCGCATTCGCGTGCGGGAGGTTCGGGTGATCGGCGCCGACGGCGAGCAGCTCGGAGTGATGCCGCCCGAGGAGGCGCTGGCCCGCGCACGCGAGGAAGGCCTCGACCTCGTGGAGGTGGCACCTCATGCCTCGCCTCCCGTGTGCCGGATCATGGACTACGGCCGCTACAAGTACGAGCAGAAGAAGAAGCAGCAGGCCAGCCGGGCCAAGCGCAAGGGTTCGGCCTCGCTCAAGGAGGTGAAGCTCCGGCCGCGTACCGATGAGCACGATCTCGAGGTGAAGCTCCGGAACGCGCGGCGCTTCCTGCTCGATGGCGACAAGGTCAAGCTGACCCTGACCTTCCGCGGAAGGGAGATGGTCCACCGGAATCTCGGCTACGCCCAGCTCCAGCGCGCCGCCGAGATGCTCGCACCCCTCGCGGTCGTGGAGAATCCCCCGAGGATGGAGGGCCGGATCCTCACCATGATCCTGGTGCCGAACCGGGAGGCGATCGCGGAGCACCGCAAGGAGCAGGAGGAGAAGGGCCGGGCGGCCGGCGGGGGCGAGAAGGCCGACGCCGCTCCGGAGGCCTGAGGCGGGCTCAGCCGATGCCCGCGGAGGAGGATCGATGCCGAAGATGAAGACGCACCGGGGCGCTGCGAAGCGCTTCAAGCGTTCGGGGAGCGGGAAGTTCCTGCGCTGCCGGCAGGGGCGCCGCCACATCCTGACCAAGAAGGATCCCAAGCGGAAGCGCCAGCTCCGGCGCAGGGCGCTCGTCGATCCGGTGGACGAGCCGAGGATCAAGCAGCTCCTGCCCTACCTCTAGGGTCGGAGCCGGGGAGAACGAGCCATGGCACGCGTCAAGCGCGGAGTCGCGGCCCGGCGCCGCCGGGCCCGCATCCTCAAGCAGGCACGGGGCTACCAGGGTGGCCGCGGGAGGCTCTTCCGCGCCGCCCGGGAGGCCGTGGAGCGGGGCTGGAAGTACGCCTACCGCGACCGCAAGCAGCGCAAGCGGCAGTTTCGCAGCCTGTGGATCGTGCGGATCAACGCCGCCGCCCGTGAGCACGGCATGAGCTACAGCCAGCTCATCCACGGCCTCGCGCGGGCAGGGGTGGAGATCGACCGCAAGGAGCTCGCCGATCTCGCGGTCTCGGATCCCGCCGCCTTCGCCGCCCTGGTGGAGACGGCGCGGGGGGCGTAGGGGGCCGTGGTCGAGCTCGCGGGGGAGCTCGAGGCCCTCGAAGCCGAGGCGCGCCAGGAGATCTCGGCGGCGGCCGATCCGCAGGCGCTCGCGGAGGTGCGGGCGCGGTTCCTCGGCCGCAAGGGGTCGCTCCGGGGCCTCCTCCGCGGCATCGGCAGCCTCCCTCCCGAGGAGCGCGCCCGGGCCGGCGAGGCGGCCAATCGGGTCAAGGACCGGATCGAGGCGCTGGTCCGGGAGCGCCGGGAGGCGCTCCGGCGGGAAGCCGAGGCGCGCTCGCTGGCCGGCCATCGCCTCGACGTCACCCTTCCGGGCGCGGGGCCGGCCCCCGGCCACCTGCACCCGCTCACCCGGCTGATGCGGGACGTGACGCGCTTCTTCCACGGCCTCGGATTCTCGGTGGAGGACGGGCCCGAGGTCGAGACCGAGTACCACAACTTCGAGGCCCTGAACTTTCCCCCGGATCACCCGGCGTGGGATCTCCAGGACACCTTCTTCGTGCGGGGCGGGCACGTGCTGCGAACCCACACCTCGCCGGTGCAGATCCGGGTGATGACCGGGCGCGAGCCGCCGTTCCGCTTCCTCGCCCTGGGGCGCGTGTATCGGCACGACTCCGACCCCACCCACTCACCCATGTTCCACCAGGTCGAGGGCTTCCTGGTGGACGACGGGGTCTCCTTTGCGGACCTGAAGGGCGTGCTCTTCGCCTTCGCCCGGCACCTCTTCGGCGACGACACCGGGGTGCGATTCCGCGCCCACTACTTCCCGTTCACCGAGCCCTCGGCGGAGATCGACTTCTCGTGGCGCGGCGCGTGGCTCGAGGTCGGTGGATGCGGGATGATCCACCCGAACGTGCTGCGGGAGTGCGGTCTCGATCCCGAGCGCTATCAGGGCTTCGCCTTCGGACTCGGCCTCGACCGCATCGCCATGGTGCGACACGGGATCCCCCACATCGGCCTCCTCTTCGATGCGGACCAGCGGGTCCTGGAGCAGCTCTGATGCGGGTTCCGCTCTCGTGGCTGGCCGAATGGATCGAGCTTCCCGGGGACCGGGAGCTGCTGCTCTCCCGGCTGACGCTCGCCGGTCTCGAGATCGAGTCGGAGGAGCGGACCCGGCCGGACCTCTCGGAGATCGTGGTGGGGGAGGTCCTGGCCTGCGAGCCCCATCCGGACGCCGATCGCCTCTCCGTGTGCCGGGTGGGGCTCGGTGGAGGGGAGCCCCTCACCATCGTCTGCGGGGCTCCCAACGTCGGTGCGGGGCAGAAGGTCGCCGTCGCCCGCCCGGGCACCCGCCTTCCCGACGGGACGCGGATCCGCAGGGTGCGGATCCGCGGCGTGGAGAGCGCGGGGATGATCTGCTCCGCGCAGGAGCTCGGGCTCGGGGAGCAGCACGACGGCATCCTGGTGCTGGATCCGACGGCCCTCCCCGGCGGCTCGCTCGAGGAGGTGCTGCCGCCGGCCGACACCGTGATCGAGGTGGAGATCACCCCGAATCGGGGCGACTGGTGCTCCCTTCTCGGCATCGCGCGGGAGGTGCGCGCCCTTTTCGGAGGGGAGCTCCGGCTGCCGCCCGTGGATCCGCCGGAGGTGGAGGAGCCCGCATCCGCGGCCGTGGCCATCCGCGTGGAGGACACCGCCGGCTGCCACCGGTACGTGGGCCGCGTGGTGCGCGATGTCGTGGTCGGGCCTTCCCCCGCGTGGCTGGTCCACCGCCTGGAGGCGGCGGGCCTGCGCGCGGTCAACAACGTGGTGGACGTCACCAACCTCGTGCTGCTCGAGTTCGGCCAGCCCCTCCACGCCTTCGACCTCGAGCGGCTTGCCGACCGCCGGATCGAGGTGCGGAGCGCCCGGGCCGGCGAGAAGATCCTCACCCTCGACGGCGAGGCCCGTGAGCTCGGAGAGGACGACCTCGTCATCGCAGACGGGCGTGGGCCGGTGGCCGTGGCCGGGGTGATGGGCGGGGCGGACTCGGAGGTCGGCCCGGAGGCCCGGAGCGTCCTCCTCGAGGGCGCGCACTTCGCGCCGGCGCGGGTGCGCCGGACGGCCCGCCGCCTCGGCCTGCATACCGAGAGCTCCTACCGCTTCGAGCGGGGCGTCGATCCCGAGGGCGTGCGCCGCGCGGTGGACCGCGCGGCCCGGCTGCTCGCCGAGCTCGCCGGCGGCGCCGTGCTCCGGGGAGCCGTCGAGGTGCTCGGCGACCCTCCGCCGCGCACCCACGAGATCCTGCTCGACCCGCGCCGGGTGGACCGGCTGCTCGGGACCGATCTCGGTGGGGAGACGATGGCCGCGGGGCTCGAGCGGCTGGGCATCCGGACCACCGTGGCGCCCGACGGCCGGCTCCGGTGCCAGCCGCCCTCCTGGCGGAACGACCTCCACCTGCCGGAGGACCTCGCCGAGGAGGTGGCGCGCATCCACGGCTACGACCGCATTCCCAGCACGCTGCCCCGCGGAGCCTGCCGGCCCGCGCGGGCGCCGCGACGGGTGGCGGTGGCGGAGGAGGCCCGCGATCTGCTGGCCGCCGCGGGGCTGATCGAGGCGGTCACGCTCTCGTTCTACGACCCGGGGGATGCAGAGCGGCTGCGTCTGCCCGAGGACGACCCCCGGCGCTGCATCGTCGAGCTCGAGAATCCCATCCTCCGCGACCAGCGAGCCCTTCGGCCCACGCTGGTGCCGGCGCTCCTTCGGGCCGCCCGGCGGAACCTCGACCGGCAGGCTGGCCGGGTGCGTCTCTTCGAGGTGGCGCGTGTGTTCCGGGCCCGGGCGCAGGGGGAGCTTCCGGAGGAGCGGCTCCGGGCGTCGGGGGTGCTGGCGGTGGCGGAGCCCCGGGGGCTGTGGGAGCCGAACCCGCCGCCGCCGGTCTTCTTCCGCGCCAAGGGCGCCGTCGAGCGCCTCCTGGTCGGGCTCGGCCTCCGCGCCCGCTTCTCGCGGGCGGAGGGTGAGCCGTGGCTCCACCCGGGCGCGGCAGCGGAGATCCGGGTCGGGCGGGAGCGACTCGGGGTGGTGGGCGAGCTCCACCCCGCGACCGCGGCGGCCTTCGGAATCGATGTCCCCTGCGCCGTCTTCGAGCTCGATCTCGAAGTTGCCGCGGCACGGGAGCCCACCCCTCCGCAGCTCCGCCCGGTCTCGAACCAGCCCGCGGTCCGGCGGGACCTCGCCCTCCTCGTCGATCGGGAGGTGGCCGCGGAGGAGCTCGCGGATCTGATCCGGCGCCGGGGGGGCGATTCGCTGATTTCGGTCTCGGTCTTCGACCGCTACGAGGGCGAGGGCGTTCCGGAGGGACGGGTGAGCCTGGCCTTCCGGCTCGTCTTCCAGCGGCCGGACCGGACGCTCACCGACGCCGAGGTGACCGGTGCGGTGGAGGGGATCGTGCGGGCCCTGGAGGAGCGCTTCGGGGCCGCGCTCCGCTAGGGCACGTCATCCCGGCGCCCGCCGCGCGGCGGCGCCGGGCAGGGGAGGGCGCATGGCCGCAGGCAGCCGTCAGTCGGGCGGGAGCCGGAGCATGACCAAGGCCGACATCGTGGAGCAGATCTACGAGCGCGTCGGCTTCTCCAAGAAGGAGTCCGCGGACCTCGTGGAGACGGTCTTCTCCATCATCAAGGAGACGCTGGCCTCCGGCGAGAAGGTCAAGATCTCCGGTTTCGGGAACTTCATCGTCCGGGAGAAGAACGCCCGCAAGGGACGCAACCCGCAGACCGGCGAGGAGATCCAACTCGCCGCCCGCCGGGTGCTGACCTTCAAGCCGAGCCTCGTCCTGAAGAACATCCTGAACGATGTGCCGGTGGACGAGTCCACGCGGCGGGCGGACGAACGCGAGGGCGAGCGGGAGTGAGCCGCCCGCCGGAGACCGTGGGGAGCCTTCCAGCATCCGCACCAGGGGGTTGCCGCACGGAGCGACCCGGAGGAGGAGCCATGGCGACGAGGCGCGAGAAGGGCGAGGGATCCGGTCGCGGAGGCAAACCGGCGAAGCTCTACTACCGGATCGGCGAGGTCGCGAAGATCACCGGTGTCAAGCCCTACGTGCTGCGCTACTGGGAGTCCGAGTTCCGGTGGATGGCACCGGCGAAGTCCCGCTCGAACCAGCGCCTGTACCGCCAGCGCGATATCGACACCATCCTGTTGATCAAGAAACTCCTCTACGAGGAGCGCTACACCATCGCCGGAGCCCGCAAACGCCTGCGGGAGCTCGGCCGCCTCCGGGAGGGCGGGGGCGATGCCCGGATCACCGGCGATCCGGTCCAGGACTTCCGTCGCGTGCGTGAGGAGCTCCGGGCGATCCGGGCCATGCTCCAGGGCTGAAGCGCGCGATGCCCCAAGGGGGGGGCGAGCCGGAGCTCAGAAGGGGATGGGCAGCGCAGCGAGGCCCCACACCAGGAGAAAGAGCAGCAGGTAGGCCACGCCGAAGGTGCCGATGGCCCGGGCCGTGGTGAAGTCGAGGGCCTGGCGCACGGCCACCACCCCGGCGAGCAGCATCCACACGTTGGCCGCGACCTCCGCCCCGAAGGAGACCCAGATCGAGGGCACCCCGGTGAGGATGCGGAGCAGCCCGGGTGCGAAGGCGAAGCCGGCGGTGCGGAGGAGCTCGGCGTAGTCCGACTCGGTCTCCGGCCCGCGGAAGAAGGTCGCTCCGACCATGTACGCGAAGGCCGTGCCGGCCAGCCAGATCACGACCGGAGTCAGGAATCGGACCCCGGCGCGGAAGGCGATGTCTGCGGCCGGGGTCTCCGTGCCCCAGCCGAGATCTGCGAGAAGCGAGCCGGCCGCGCCCGCCGACGCGGTCAGCAGCACCACCACGAGCGCCTGGCGCAGCGCCTCGGGCTCGGCCTCCACTTCCTCGTAGAGATCGGCCTCGAGGCGCGCGGCGCGCCACATCCGGGGCAGGAGGCTCCGCGGGGCCACGGCTACCGGGGCTCCCGCCCGAGCATCCGGGCGAGCAGCCGGGCGAGGGCGCCGCGGATCCCCGTCCGCTCCTGGAAGTCCCGAAGGCCGTGCAACAGGGCCTCCGTGGAGGTGCAGGGTCGCTCGCGGCCCCGGGCGTCGCGGCACCGGACCACCACCGGCGGGGCGCGCCGGGCGATGTCCTGGACCGCCTGCTCCACCGAGGCCCGGAATGGATCGCCGGGGGGATGCCGCTGGTAGGCGGCCCGCAGGAGTGCGTTGAACCGTTCGAGTCGCCGGGCCACCGCCGGGTCCTGGTGCGGGGCCGTCGCAGCGCGCCGCGAGAGCGCGTAGTACGCGTAGGCGAGCAGCGAGAGCGCCTCGTAGCGGCCATCCTCGTCGGAGAGGGCGGCCTCGAGTCGGGCCGCCTCGTCCTCGTCCACCTCGCCCCGCTCGATCTCGCCGAGGAGATCGCCGTAGCGCTCCCGGACCGGTTCGAGGCAGCTCGGCGGCTCCCCGGGCTCGGGGATGGGGCAGTAGCCCTTCGGTACTCCGGCGCCGGCGCAGGGGGCTGCGAGCAGGAGGAGAAACGCGCCCGTCGGGAGCACCATCCGCCGGCGCTCCCGAACCCGGCTCATCGGACGGTGCCGGCCAGGGGACCGAGCTCCATCACGTGGCCGCAGAGCAGCCCGAGCCAGAACGGGCCCCGCCGGCCGAATCGGCCGGCGACCCCGCCTCCCGGTCCGAGGATCTCGACCTCCGCCTCGGCGACCTGCAGGCGGTCGTCCATCTCGCCGAGGCCGCGGACGTTGGGGATGGGCTCCTGTCCCTTGCGCAGGTAGGCCCCCGAGATCCCGGCCGCGTCGATGGCCGGGCAGGTCGGGTCGTTGAGCTCCGGGTGGGCCACGTTGACCCCCTCGGCACCAGCGGGGCCGAGCACGTAGACATCCTCGGCTCCACGGCGGAGGCCCCGCCCGCGGGCGAAGGCCAGGCGAAACTCCCGTCCCGCGGGGCCGCGCAGTCCGAGGAAGAGCGGGTCATCGCTGGCCGCCATCCGATCGTCGCCAACCCGGACGCGGACGCGGATGCGCGCCACCGCATCCGGCCTCGCCTGGCCCGGCCGCCGGGAGTCCGGTTGTCGTGCCATCAGCTCTCCTCGCCCCTGGGGCGCCCCCCACGTGGGAGTGGGAGGGTA
>JALSIO010000757.1 GCA_026989995.1 Myxococcales bacterium | reverse complement strand
TGCTCTCCTTCCTCCTCTCGGAGGTGGGGCGGCGGCCCCGCGAGCCGGGCCTCCTCTTCCTCTCGCCCGGCAATCGCCTGGCGGCCTCGGCCCGGGAGGGCCTCACACGCCTGCGGGGACTCCGCGTCCAGGCCGAGGTGGTGCTGCTCTCCGACGTCCCGCTGCCTCCGGACCCGGGCCTCCCGGTGACGCGCGTGTCGCCGAGCCGCGCCGGGACCACGGCGCCCTTCGCGATCTACTTCGGGACGGGGCCGGCCTACGCCTTGATCTGCGAGGAGGGCGGTGGGGAGGCCCCGCTCTTCCACACCAGCGACCGTTCGCTGGTGGAGCACCTCGCCTTCCAGCTGCAGCGGGATCTCGGCATCTCGCTGGCGCACACCTAGGGGGTTCCGTGGCCAGCACCATCCTCGTCGCCGACGCCGACGCGGGCCGCGCCCGGGGCCTGGAGCAGGCCCTCCGCGCGCGTGGCTTCGCCACGCTCTACGCGCCCCAGGGAGCGGCGGCCCTCGAGACCGCCCTCGCCGAGCGGCCGGCCGTGATCGTGGCGCCCGCCGAGCTACCCCTCATCGATCCGGCCAAGCTCGCGGAGATCCTGCGTGCCAACCCCCGCACCCGAACGGTGCGATTCGTGGTCCTCGGTGGGGGAGGGGGGGACACGGTGCCCTCGTCCTGGGACGAGGTCATCTGTGACCCCGGTGATCCCGACGCCGTGGCCCGGGAGGTGGAGCGGGTCCTCGCCCGGCGGGCCCAGGTCGAGGAGATGGACCGCAAGGTCGAGGGGGGCCAGGAGGTCCAGGGGCGCCTCTCGCAGATCCCCCTCGCGGATCTCCTGCAGCTCTTCCAGCTCAACCGAAAGACGGGCACGGTGGAGCTCTCCAGCCGCCGGGGAGGAGGCCGGACCGAGCGGGGCCTGATCACCCTGCGGGACGGCGACGTGATCCAGGCCGTGGTCGGAAACGTCGAGGGGGAGAAGGCCTTCTTCCGCCTGCTCGGCTGGCGCGAGGGAGCCTTCGCCTTCACCCCGCACCCCGTGGAGGGGCCGGCCCGGATCCTCACCCCGACCCGCAGCCTCCTCATGGAGGGCCTGCGCCAGCAGGACGAGTTCGACCACCTCGTCACGCGCCTGCCGCCGCTCGACGCCGAGGTCGCCCTGCGGGTGCGCCGCTCGAGCCTGCCGAGCGCGGTCCATCCCCTGACGCAGGAGGTGCTCCTCCTCCTCGAGGTCTACGGGCGCGTGCAGGACGTGGTCGATCACTGCTCCTTTCCCGACTACCAGGTGCTCCGGACCCTGAAGACGCTGAAGGAGCGGGGCCTCGTCGAGATCCGGGCCGCCGGCCGGCGCGGGCCCGGGGAGGGGCCGGCCGCGGCGGCGCCGCCGGCCCGGATCCGGCGGCTGCGCGAGTGGCTGGAGGAGCGGGCGGGGCGGGGCGCGGTGGGCGACGCCAAGGTCCTGCTCGCCACGACCGACGGGGCCGCGGTCGAGCAGGTCCTCCAGGCCCTGCACCCGCTGCCCGGACTCCGCCGCCTCCGGGCGCCGGGCGGTGCCGGCCCCGGGATCGGGACGCTCGCCGTGCTCGAGCTCGACAGCGACGTGGGCCTCGAGCTCATCCGGGTCCCGGTGGACGAGGTCCACGCGCCCGCCTGGCCGCTCGCGGCCCGCGGGGCGCTGGCCGCCGTGCTGGTGCTGCCCGAGCCCTCCGCCGAGGCGCGCGCGGCCCTCGACGCCGCCGCGCAGAGCTTCGCCGCCGCGGGCCTCGGGCGCCGGGTGTACGTCGTCCCCGGCCCGAAGGACGAGCCGGCCGGCGACGACCTGCGCGAGCTGCTCCGTCTCGAGGCCGAGGAGCGCGCCGTGGCCATCGGCGAGGGCACGGGGGGCGACCGCCTCGAAGCCGCGCGCCGCCTGCTCGCCCACGTGCTTCCGTGAACCGGGGCCGTTGACCGGCCACCTCGCGCTCCGTAGAATGCGCGGGCATCACCTGGCCCGGGAGATGCAGCCCCCACATGGCCCGAATCGACGAGCTCCGGCGCGAGGCCCGCGACGGAATCCGGATCCGCGAAGCGCTGACCTTCGACGACGTCCTGCTCGCGCCCGCCGCCTCCGAGGTCCTGCCCCGGGAGGTCGACCTCGAGACGCGGCTGACCCGGGAGCTCAGCCTCTCCATCCCCTTGGTCTCCGCCGCCATGGACACCGTGACCGAGCACGCCACGGCGATCTGCATGGCGCAGCACGGCGGCATCGGGATCATCCACAAGAACCTCTCGGTGGCCGAGCAGGCGGCGGAGGTGGACAAGGTCAAGCGGTCCGAGTCGGGCATGATCGTCGATCCCATCACGATGGAGCCCGACCAGCCCATTCACGAGGCCCTCGCGGTCATGGCCCGCTACCGGATCTCCGGGGTCCCCATCACCCGGGACGGCAAGGCCGTGGGAATCCTGACCAACCGCGATCTGCGCTTCGTGAAGGACACGAGCCAGCCCATCCGGAACGTGATGACCTCCGAGGGGCTGGTGACCGTCCGCCCCGGGACGACCCTCGAGCGCGCCAAGGAGCTCCTCCACGAGCACCGGATCGAGAAGCTCCTGGTGGTGGACTCGGCGGGAAACCTCCGCGGGCTGATCACCATCAAGGACATCGAGAAGAGCGAGCGCTTCCCGAACGCCGCCAAGGACGAGCTCGGGCGCCTGCGCTGCGGGGCGGCGGTGGGCGTGGGCGACGACAGCGAGGAGCGCGTCGAGGCGCTCGTCCGCGCCGGGGTCGATGTCGTCGTGGTGGACACGGCCCACGGGCACGCCCGGGCCGTGCTCGAGCGGGTCACGGCCATCCGCCGCCAGTACCCGGAGCTCCCCGTGATCGGCGGCAACGTGGCCACGGGCGAGGGGACCGAGGCACTGGTCAAGGCCGGGGTCTCCGCCGTGAAGGTCGGGGTGGGGCCCGGCTCCATCTGCACGACACGGGTGGTCGCCGGCGTCGGCGTGCCCCAGTTCACCGCGGTCCTCGACGCGGTGGAGGTGGCCAGCCGCTTCGACGTGCCCGTGATCTCCGACGGCGGCATCAAGTACTCGGGCGACGTGGTCAAGGCACTCGCTGCCGGAGCGAGCACGGTGATGATCGGGTCGCTCTTCGCGGGCACCGACGAGGCACCGGGAGAGGTGATCCTCTACCAGGGCCGCTCCTACAAGGTCTACCGGGGCATGGGCTCCCTCGGGGCCATGGCCCGCGGAAGCCGGGACCGCTACTTCCAGGGCGACGAGGAGGACGCGAGCAAGCTCGTGCCCGAAGGAATCGAGGGCCGGGTACCGTACCGGGGCAGCCTCAGCAACAGCCTGCACCAGCTCGTGGGCGGCCTGCGCTCGGGCATGGGCTACTGCGGTGCCGCCAGCCTCCCGGAGCTCCGCCGGCGGGCCCGCTTCCTCCGGATCTCGACGGCAGGGCTGCAGGAGGGCCACGTCCACGACGTGATCATCACCAAGGAGGCCCCCAACTATCGGCTCGAGTAGGGCGGCCGGCGGCCCGGCGGAGGCCCCCGCAGCCGGACCCCACCGCTCCGGATCGGATACACTGCGGACACCCCCCGCGAGCGAGCCGGCGACCTCCGGGCCGGCCCACCGGGCCGGGCACCGTGCCGGCGGCCGGCGCCCGGGCCTCCGAGGATGAGCATGCGCCCCCCTGCCCAGGCCGACCGGGTCCTGATCCTGGACTTCGGCTCCCAGTACACCCAGCTGATCGCGCGCCGCATCCGGGAGCAGCGGGTCTATTGCGAGATCCACCCGCCGACCCTCTCGGTGGAGGAGGTGCGGGAGTTCGGCGCGGCCGGCATCGTGCTCTCGGGCGGGCCGGCGAGTGTGCTCGCGCCCGATGCCCCTCGTCTCGACCCGGCCATCCTCGGGCTCGGGCTCCCCGTGCTCGGCGTCTGCTACGGCCTGCAGCTGCTCGCCCTCGAGCTCGGGGGTGTGGTGGAGCCGGCCGAGGAGCGGGAGTACGGGCGGGCGGTGCTCAAGCTCGAGCGGCGGGATCCGCTCTTCGAGGGCCTCGGAGCCTCGGAGCTCGAGGTCTGGATGAGCCACGGCGACCGGGTCCTCGCGCTGCCGCCCGACTTCGTCGTGCTCGGTACCAGCGGCGGCGCCCCCTTTGCGGCCGTGCGGCACCGGGATCGCCCCGTCTACGGGCTGCAGTTCCACCCGGAGGTCGTCCACACCGAGGGCGGCGAGCAGATCCTGGCGAACTTCGTCCACGGCATCTGCGGCTGCGAGGCTTCGTGGACCATGGCCGCCTTCGTCGAGGAGGCGTTGGAGCGCGTCCGCGAGCAGGTGGGCGCCGGTCGCGCCGTGTGCGGGCTCTCCGGAGGGGTGGACTCCTCGGTGGCCGCCGCGCTCGTCCACCGGGCCATCGGCGAGCGGCTGCACTGCATCTTCGTGGACCACGGACTCCTCCGCGAGGGCGAGCGCGAGGAGGTGGTGCGGACCTTCCGGGAGGGCCTCGGAATCCCCCTCGTGGTCGTGGATGCCGCCGACCGCTTCCTCCGCGCCCTTCGCGGCGTCACCGACCCGGAGCAGAAGCGGCGCATCATCGGGCACCTGTTCATCGAGGTCTTCGAGGAGCAGGCCCGTGCGCTCGGGGGCGCCGACTTCCTGGTGCAGGGCACGCTCTACCCGGACGTGATCGAAAGCGTCTCCGTGCGGGGACCCTCGGCGACGATCAAGACCCACCACAACGTGGGCGGGCTCCCGGAGCGGATGGTCCTGCGCCTCGTGGAACCCCTGCGGGAGCTTTTCAAGGACGAGGTCCGCGAAGTGGGACGCCGCCTGGGGCTGCCCCCCGCCGCCGTGGAAAGGCACCCCTTCCCGGGTCCGGGGCTCGCCATCCGCATCCTCGGCGAGGTCACGCCGGAGCGGCTGGCCATCCTCTCCCGGGCCGATGCCATCCTGATCGAGGAGATCCGCCGCGCCGGTCTCTACGATTCGGTGTGGCAGGCCTTCGCCGTCTTCCTGCCCATCCGCAGCGTGGGCGTGCAGGGCGACGCACGGACCTACGAGAACACCATCGCCCTGCGCTGCGTGAGCTCGGTGGACGCCATGACCGCCGACTGGTCACGGCTGCCCCACGAGCTCCTGGCCGTGGTGTCGAGCCGCATCACCAACGAAATCACCGGCGTGAACCGGGTGGTCTACGACATCTCGTCCAAGCCCCCGGCCACCATCGAGTGGGAGTAGCCCGTGCGCTCCTTCGTGCACCTGCACCTCCACACGCAGTACTCGCTGCTCGACGGAGCCATCAAGCTCGAATCGCTCTTCGAGCGCGTCCGTCGCCTCGGAATGCCGGCGGTGGCCATGACGGACCACGGAAACCTCTTCGGGGCGGTGGAATTCCAGGAGAAGGCCCTCGAGGCCGGGATCCGGCCCATCCTCGGCTGCGAGGTCTACCTGGCGAGCGGATCCCGCTTCGAGAAGGAGAAGCGCGAGCGGGATGCGAGCGGTTTCGACGCCATCAACCACCTGCTCCTGCTCGCGATGGACGAGACCGGGTACCGGAACCTGATCTACCTCGTCTCGAAGGGCTACCTCGATGGCTTCTACTACAAGCCGCGGATCGATCTCGACCTGCTTCGCCGCCGGAGCGAGGGGTTGATCGCGACCTCCGGCTGCCTCTCCTCGATGATCTCCCGGGCCATCACCGGCGGACGCGTCGAGGAGGCCTGGCGGCTCACGGAGGAGTTCGCGGAGATCTTCCCCGGTCGCTTCTACCTCGAGCTTCAGCGGCACGGGATCCCCGACCAGGACCGCGTGAACGCAGAGCTGCTGAAGATGCACGCGGATCTCGGCCTGCCGCTCGTGGCCACCAACGACGCCCACTACCTCGAGCACGCCGACCACCGGCACCACGAGGCCCTGCTCTGCATCGGGACGGGGACCACCCTGGACGACCCGGGTCGTTTCCGCTTCGACGGAGACGGCTTCTTCGTGAAGAGCGCCGACGAGATGGCGGAGCTCTTCCGGGACCACCCGCAGGCGCTGGCCAGCACCCTCGAGATCGCAGAGCGCTGCCAGGTCGAGATCCCGCTCGGTCAGTACCACATGCCGGAGTACCAGGTTCCGGCGGGAACCACGCGGGAGGCGCTGCTGACCGAGCTCGCCTGGCGGGGCCTGCGGGAGCGGCTCTCGCTCGCACCCGACGAGCCCCTGCCCGCGCGCTTCGCAGAGTACCGCGCCCGCCTCGAGCACGAGCTCGACGTGATCAACCGGATGGGCTTCGCCGGCTACTTCCTGATCGTGGCGGACTTCATCGGCTACGCCAGGCGAAACGGCATTCCGGTCGGCCCGGGCCGCGGCTCCTCGGCGGGGAGCCTCGTGGCCTTCAGCCTGGGGATCACGGGCATCGACCCGATCGAGTACGGGATCATCTTCGAGCGCTTCCTGAACCCCGAGCGCGTATCCATGCCGGACATCGACGTGGATTTCTGCATGCGCCGGCGGGACGAGGTGATCCGCTACGTAGCCGAGCGCTACGACGGCGAGGGCGACGACGGCAAGCGGGTCGCCCAGATCATCACCTTCGGGAAGCTGCAGGCCCGAGCCGCGATCCGGGACGTCGGGCGGGTTCTCGGGATGCCCTACGGCGAGGTGGACCGGATCGCAAAGCTCGTTCCCGAGGCGCCGGGAGTCACCCTCGACCTCGCGCTCGAGCAGTCGCCGGAGCTCCGCGCCCGGATGGAGAGCGACGGGCAGGTCGCGCGGCTCATCGACACCGCGCGCAAGGTCGAAGGCCTCACCCGGCACGCCTCCACCCACGCCGCCGGGGTGGTGATCGGCACCCGGCCGCTGATCGAGACGGTTCCGCTCTACCGGGACCCGCGCTCGGGCGACGTGGTGACCCAGTGGGACATGCGCTGTGTCGAGAAGGCCGGGCTCATCAAGTTCGACTTCCTCGGCCTGAAGACCCTCACCGTGATCTCGGACGCCGAGCGCCTGGTCCGCGAGGGCGGCGAGCCCGAGTTCTGCGCGGACCGGATTCCCCTCGACGACGAAGCCACCTACGACCTGCTCTGTCGCGGCGACACGGAGGGGGTCTTCCAGGTGGAGTCGCCGGGCATGACCGACCTCGTGGTCCGGCTGCGGCCGCGGCGCTTCACGGAGCTGATCCCCATCGTGGCGCTCTACCGGCCGGGCCCGCTCCGTTCGGGCATGGTCGAGGACTACATCAACCGCAAGAACGGCCTCACCCGCATCGAGTACATCCTGCCTGAGCTCGAGGAGCTCACCTCCGAGACCCTCGGGGTGATCGTCTACCAGGACCAGGTGCTCCAGATCGCCAACCGGCTCGCGGGCTACAGCCTCGGCGAGGCCGACCTGCTGCGCCGGGCCATGGGCAAGAAGAAGGCCGAGGAGATGGAGCGGCAGCGCGAGCGCTTCGTCACCGGGGCCATCGAGCGCGGCATCCCGAAGGAGAAGGCGGAGGAGGTCTTCCGGCTGATCGCGGAGTTCGCGGGCTACGGCTTCGCGAAGTCCCACTCGGCGGCCTACGCCTACATCACCTACCAGACCGCGTACCTCAAGGCGAACTACCCGCGGGAGTACCTGGCGGCGCTGTTCACCTGCGAGTCGGGCAACCAGGACAAGCTGGCCCGCTACATCCGCCACGCCGTGGCGCTCGGCATCCGGGTGCTGCCGCCGGATGTGAACGAATCGGACCGCGATTTCGGCGTGGTCTCGGAGGGCATCCGCTTCGGCCTCGCCGGCGTGAAGAACGTGGGGGAAGGCGCCATCGAGGCGATTCTCGAAGCGCGTCGCGAGGGAGGTCCCTTCCGCTCGATCTTCGACTTCACCGCGCGGGTGGACCGCCGGGTGAACCGGCGGGTGGTGGAGAGCCTGGTGAAGTGTGGCGCCTTCGATTCGCTGCACGAGAATCGGGCCGCGGTGTGGGCCAGCCTGGATCTCGCGCTCGAGACCGGTGCCGCCGCGTGGCGCGACCGCGAGATCGGGCAGTCGAGCCTCTTCGGGGACCACGCCGCGGCGGGGGTGGCCGAGCCGGCCCTCCCGGAGACGGCGCCCTGGACCGAGCAGGAGCGACTCGCCCACGAGAAGGAGGTCCTCGGCTTCTACGTGACCGGCCACCCGCTCGGCGCCCACCTGCGAAGCCTCGAGCGCAGCTGCACGGTGACCGCGGCCCGGACCGAGGGGCTCGAAGGGCGGGAGGTCCGGGCTGGCGGCCTGCTCACCTCGCTCCGGGAGACGCGGACGCGCCGCCGGGAGCGGATGGCCTTCGGCACCCTGGAGGATCTCGAGGGAAGTTTCGACCTGGTGATCTTCTCCGAGCCCTTCGCCCGGCTGGAGAAGCTCCTCCGCCGCGCCCTCGCGCCCGAGGAGGGAGCGCCTCCGGTCCCCCTCCTGGTGCTCGGCACGCTCGAGGCGGGGGACCCGCCGAAGATCCTGGTCCGGGACGCCCTCGAGCTCGAACAGGCCCGGGAGCGGCTGGCCACCGGACTTCGGATCCGTGTGGGTGCCGAGGACGCCACGCGGGATCGGCTGCTCGCGCTTCGCGAGGTGCTGGCCTCCGCGCCCGGGAGCTGCCCGGTGTGCCTTCACGTCGTGATTCCCGGCGAGAGCGAGACGGTGCTGCAGGTCCGGGCCGTGCCGGGCGTCCGCCCCGACGATGGCCTCCTCGAGCGGGTGGACGCACTGTTCGGCCGCGCGGTAACCGAGCTCGCCCTGTGAGGCTGCAGACACCGCCGCGCGTGCCCGGGGCGTGCCTGCTCGGGGTTCTCGTGCTCGCCGGAGCGGCCCACGCCGAGCTGCGGACCGTCCGCGGGCTCGGGGCGGCACCCGCTCCGGCGGAGAAGGAAACGCCGCCCTCGGTGCTGCGGAACAGGGCGATCGAGGCGGCACTTCGCGACGCGGTGGTGAGCATCGCCGAGGAGGTGGTGGCGCGCACGCCCGGGGTATCGGCGGTCCTCACGCCCGAGGAGCTCCTCGATCCGGACCCGGCCCGCTACGTCCCGAGCTACCGGATCCTCGAGGACCGCGGTGTGCGCGGCGCGAGCCCGCTCCTGGGGGACCGCCCCGGGCCCCACTACGTGGTGCTCGTGGAGGCGACCATCGATGTGAGCGCCATCCGACGCGCCGTGAGCCGCGCGGCCCCGGTGCGGGCCGAACCGGAGCGGGGCGGGGGCGAGGGGCCGGCACACCGACCGGGCACCGGGTCCCCGGAGGGAGAGACCACCACCGGAGACGTGTCACCCCTGCCCGCGGCCTCCGAGGGAGGGCTGCTCGTGGTGCTCGAGGAGGCGGCCTCCTATGCGGCCGTGCAGGCCGTGCGCAGGCTTCTCGTGGAGGACCTCGGTGCCTCGGCCGCCCGGCCGGTGCTGTGGGAGCCCGGCCGGGTCGCGTTGGAGGTGGTGGGTCCCTTCGAGGGTGTGGCGCTCGCCGAGCGGCTCCGCGGCCTCGCCCCTGGCGAGCTCGGGATCGAGGTGGTCGAGGCCCGTCCCGACGGGCTCCGGATCCGGGCCTGGCTCCGCGCGGCACAGGGGGTTTCCGAAGGGCGGGCCGTCCCCCGTTTCCCGGATTGACACGGCGGGCCCAAAAGGGTATGCACTCCGCGATGTTAGGTGCCGTCGGCACCGACATTGGCGCGCCGGGTCCGGGCATCCGCCCGGGTGCCGGGGCGCAGCGGGTCGCAGGCCGGAACGAAGATCGCGTCGCAGGCCGGACCGCGATCCCCCCGGCTGGACGGCCGGACGGCGGGTCCAGGGTGATCCGGGGCTCCGGCTCCGGATCTTTGGCCGGGATCGGCTGGGCGGTCGCGCCGGCGATGGATGGGCGGTGTCCGGTCGTCGCTCCGGT
>JALSIO010000756.1 GCA_026989995.1 Myxococcales bacterium | reverse complement strand
CCCCGAGTCCGAAGCGGCGGCGCAGGATCTCCCGTTCCCGGGGCTCGAGCCGTGCGAGGAGGGGCTCGATGTGGCGCCCGGCCGAGTCGCGATCGAGCTCCTCCGCCGGATCCTCGATGCTCTCGTCGAACAGGGCATCGCCGAGGGTCAGATCCTCCGTGCCCGGGATCCGGTCCTCGGTCGACTGGACCGGCGCCATCGCAGTTCCGAGGCGCTCGAGGAGCTCCTCCTCGACGTCGAGGGCCTCGGCGAGCTCCTCGCGCGTGGGCTCCCGGCGCAGCCGGCTGCGGAGATTCTCCTCGGCGGCCCGGCGGCGGTACTGGAGCTCGAAGAGATGGCTGGGCACGCGCACCGTCCGCGACTGGTTCTGCACCGCACGGATCATCGCCTGCTCGATCCACCAGACCGCGTAGGTGGAGAACTTGAAGCCCCGACGGTGGTCGAACTTCTCCACCGCCCGGATCAGGCCCAGGTTCCCCTCCTGGACCAGGTCCGCGAAGGGAACGCCGAGGCTCCGGTACCGGCGGGCGAAGCGGATCACCAGCTTCAGGTTGTGGTGGACGAAGAGGCGGCGCACATCGTCATAGCGCTCGAGCGCATCGGTGCCGCGCTGGTAGGCAGCGCGCCCCTCGCGGTCGAGCCCGAGCTCCCGCCGCTCGCGCTGCGCCACGCTCCCACGCCCGCGCAGCACGTCGCCGAGGTCGTCATAGATCTGGCGAAGGACCTCGAGGGAGAGATCGGCCTCGCGGAGGGCCTTCGCAACCCGGCGCATCCAGCGCTTGCGCGCCGGCCCCGCCGCCGGCATCGACTTGCCATCCGCCGGAAGGAGCTTCGCCACCCGCTCGAGAGCGCGGTCGAGCACCTCGCCCGCGTCCCGGCGCCCGGGATCGCGCCCGTGCCGGGAGAGTGCGGCCGTGGTCAGCCCACCCCGTCGCCGGGCCTCGAAACGCTGCACCACCTGGAACGCCGTGCCCGGGATGTCGAACATCGCCTCCCGGAAGGCCTCCTCGGCCTGGCGGAGCGCCTCGGCGAGCTCGTCGGTCTGCCGGCTGGTGAGCACCGGGATGTTGGCGATCGAGCGGAGGTACAGATCCACGCTCTCCACCGGCCCCGACGCCTCGTCGGCGGTCCGGCGGGCGGGTTCCCGTCGGGGCGCGACCGCGGCCGGCCGACGCCCTGCCTGCTCCTCCGGGGACCAGCTCGCGGTCCCATCCCGCTTCGGATCCATGCCTCTCACACGGTCGTCTCGGTCCAATCTGCCCTCGCTGCGCGCCCGGCCGCCCCGTGGGCCCCGGACGGGCACATGGAGCCCCGCGGGAGCCCGGTCCCCGGGGCACTCGGACTATTGGACGCGCGATCTTCTCCGTCGGTTCGCCCGGGGCGGAAGCTAGGGAGCTTCCCCCCTCGTGCAAGCGAGGGCGATCCCCCACGGGGCCCCTTCGTGGGCCGGCGGGCGACCCCGACGCCCCCCGCCGCCGTCCACCCCGCTCCCCCTTCTCGGCAGGACCCGGACCCGACTCGAGTCCAACCCCGCCCCGGACCCGGGCGAAGACCCGGGGGGATGACCAGGTCAGGGCGACTCGGCGGCCTCGATCCGCCGGCCCACTTCCGAGGTGTCGAACACCGTATCGGGGATCGGCGTGTGGAAGTCGAGATCGGCGAGCTCGAGCACGCTGCTGCTGCCGGTGATGAGGTTTCGTACCGCGATCCGGGTCGGATAGGAGAAACCGTCCACCTCCTCGACGCCGCCGAACTCCTGCTCCCGGAAGAGCTGCCCCGCGTGGTCGTAGAATCGGACGCGCACCACGAGGTGGGTGACCGGGTCGATCCAGGTGGTGACCCGGCTGTAGTGGTGGTAGGGAGGGCTGTCGAGGCGGATCAGCTCCCGGCCTCCCTCCCGCACCCGGCGGGCCTCGCCCCGCGCCCGCTCCGGCGGCAGCCCGAAGCCGAGGTCCTCGTAGGTGAACTCCGTGCCGAGGAAGTGATCCGTGCGCTCCATCCCCTGGACCCGCCGGAGACGTCGCACGAAGGGAAGCCACACATAGCGCTCGAGCGAGCCCTCGCGCTCCCGCACGAGGATCGCGGTCCCGCGGGCCGCCTCCGGCGCGTCCACCTCGATCAGCGTCCGGCTCGTCCCGTCGTGGAATTGCCGCCAGAACCGCCCGGAGATGACATCCGGCCGTCCGCCGGGCTCGCGGCTCTCGATCCGGAAGGAGGCCCTCATGGACGGGGCGGGGCGGAGGGCCGCGTTCACCCGGGCGATCCACTCGGCCGCGGTGCCCGCCTCGTCCCCAGGCGCCGCGCCGGGCCCCGCCACCGCTGCCACGAGCAGCAGCACCGCGGCGAAGCGTCCCACGCGCACTCCCCGTCCCGCTCCCTGCTCCATGGCCATGGCTTGTCTGCCTCCCGGCTCGCGCCGCCACGCGTGGGTCCGATCGATCCCCGTGCCCTCCCCCCAGGTGGCCGGCACGAGCGCGCGTCCGACCGGAGGCCCGGGCCGCCGCGTCGCCGGGTGCAACCGCGGGTGGGGTGTGGATCCGGCGGGTCTGGAGCGGGAAACGGGACTCGAACCCGCGACCCTCGGCTTGGGAAGCCGATGCTCTACCAACTGAGCTATTCCCGCGCCGGCCACAACTTGCCATGGAACCGGAGCGGCGACAAGCAGCCGGACGCGGTCCGGGCGGGAGCGGGCGGCGGCTCGGCCGCCACCGGCGGGTCGGGGCTTCAGCCGCCGTCCACGAGCCGGTCGAAGAGGGTGTCGATCTCCTCCTCCTCTCCCTCCTTCGGCGGCCCCTCGGCGGGAACCTCCTCGAGCAGGGGTCCGAGGCCATCGTCCTCGGACTCGAGGTCGAGCGGCTCGATCTCGGGCTCGCCCGGCCCGGGCGGCGGATCCTCGGGCGTCCCGGCGGAGGGCGGCGGTGCGTCCGCCCCGTCCCGTGCCTCGGAGGTGGCTTCCGCGGTGTCCGTCGCCTCGGAAGCGTGGGGATCCCCGACCGTGTCGCCGGCGGCGGGCCCGGTCGGTTCCGACGGGGCCGGCCCGAGACCGAGGTCACAGGCCGCGCGGACGACCTCGTCCACGTCGATGCTCCCCTTCCCGCGGAGCCAGGCCTCGTAGAGCGCGTTGTCCGCGAGCCGGTTCAGAAGCCCGGGGCGTCCCCCGGACCACCGGTGCAGGCACTCGACGACCCCCGCGTCGAGCAGGCGGCCGGGATCGCCACCCGCCCGGCGGATCCGCTCCTCGAGGTAGAGCCGGGTTCCCTCCGGCCCCGGGTCCCGGAGCCGGGCGCGCACGTCGATCCGGCCGCGGAGCGCGGGACAGCGGGCGAGGGCCTCCTCGAGGTCGGGGAGCCCGACGAGCACCAGGGAGACCAGCAGCCGGTCGTCGTACTCGAAGTTCAGCAGGCCGCGAACCTCCTCGAGGGTCTCCGGATCCCGGAGAAGCTGGGCCTCGTCGACGATGAGCACCGCCCGCCGCCCCTCCTCGCAGATCGAGGCCAAGCGCTCGTAGAGCCGGGCGAGGACCTCCCGCCGGCGTCGACCCGGCGACTGCTCCCCGAACTGCACCAGGGCGCGCTCGAGGAAGGCTCCGCGCTCGAGGCTCCCCGGCATGGCCACGAGCAGGCTCGCCTCGTAGAGCTCCTCCTCCAACCGGTCGAGCAGCGCCCGGGCGACCGTGGTCTTCCCGCTGCCCTGCTCGCCCGTGAGCACGGCCAGGGAGCGTCCCTGCGCCACGGCCCGGTGCAGCCGCTCGAGCGCCGCCCGCTGGTGCGGAAGCTCCACGGAGAGGCGCTCGAGCGGGTGCTGGGTGAAGGGGTCGTCGCTCAGTCCGAAGTGGGCGAGGTGGTCCACGGAACCTCCGGCATCGGCATCAGCCGAACGAGATCTTGCGGCGGCGCCGGCCACGCCGGCCGCCGGCACCTCCGGGGCCGGGCGGGGCCGGCGGAGGCTCCTCACCCGCGCCCGTCCCGGCTGCGGGCTCCGGACCCGAGGCGGAGTCCCCGGACGGTTCGGACATCGCCGCCACGTCGGCGAGGAGGTCGTCGAAGGACTCGAAGGCCTCGCCCCCGACGCCCGGCCCCTCGACCGGCTCGCAGCCGAGCGCGTCGAACAGCGCCCGGGCGGGCCCGTGCTCCGGGTCGATCTCGAGTGCGCTCCGGAAGGCGGCCCCGGCCCGTTCGAGATCCCCGGCGGCGTGGAAGGCCCGCCCGAGGTCGGTGAGCAGCGCCACTCGCAGCGGCGCGGCGAGATCGCCCTCGGAGAGCGCCTGCTGCAGCAGCTCGGTGGCGTCGGCGGGACGCCCGAGGTCGAGGGCACAGAGCCCCATCAAGTGGAGGCAATCGAGACGACGCTCGGGCAGCTCCATCGCGAGGCGGAACTCGCCGAGGGCGTCCTCCAACAGCCCCATCTCGCGGTAGGCGATGCCGAGGTCGTAGCGGGTCTCGAGATCCCCCTGCCCCAGCGTCTCGGACACGCCCCGCTTGAACTCGTGGAAGATGGCGGTGAGGCGGTCGTCCGGGCTCGCGCTCCCCTCGGCCCCGGCCGCTCCCGGCTCCGGCGGGCCGATGGGCTCCTCCACGAGCTCGAGGTCCTCGGCGAGCGGGAGGTCTTCGCCCTCCTCGGAGACCGGCTCGCCTTCGAGCTCGGCCCCCTCGACCACCGGGGCTCCCTCCACCGGCTCCGCAGCCGCCAACTCCTCGGATTCCTCCTCCGGCCCGGCCTCCACGGCCTCGGCGGCCGCCGGGCCTGCGATCTCGCCTGCCGGCTCTCCGGCCCCGAGACCGGGCTCCGCTTGCTCGCAGGCGATCGGCGGACCGACCTCGCCCTCCGCGGCCACCTCCTGCACCGGAGGCACCTCGCCGAAGGGCTCCGAAGCCTCCTCCTCCGCACCCGGGAACTCCGCCTCGGCGATGGGCTCGAGGTCCCCGGCCGCCGGGACGAGCGGAGCCTCGATCTCCGCCTCCGGGTGTGCGCCTGCAGGGGAGGCATCCTCCGCCGCGAGTTCGAAGGCATCTTCGGCGGCGAGGAGCTCGCCCTCGGCCGCCGGCCGGATCCGGTCCGAAGCCTCCGGTGTCGCGTCCTCGGCGTCGCACTCGAGGCTCGGCGTGGTGGGTGCCGTCCGCTCGAGGCGGGCTGCGTCCGCGCCGGTGCCGGGAGCGCCTTCCCCTTCGATCTCCTCCCCGTCGGCCTCCGGGCACCCCCCGTCGGCGGCAGGGAGGGCGTCCGCTTCCACGCCGTCGGCGCCCCACTGCGGCTCGAGCTCGCCAGTGAGCACCTCGTCGAGCTCGAGCTCGAAGTCCTCTTCCGGCGTCTCTGCGGCCGGGGTCTCCACTTCGGGGGCCGGGGTCGGGACGGGGGGCGGGGGCTGCTCGCCGCGGGCCGCCGCGATCTCACCCAGCCGAAGCAGCGCCTGGGGATGACCGGGTGCCGCCTCCAGGATGCGGCGGTAGACGGCCTCGGCCTCCTCGTGGAGACCCTGCTCGAAGTAGAAGGCGGCCTCCTCGAGGTCCTCCGCGATCTGCCCGGCGATGGTGGCGCCGAGGGTGTCGCGACCCGCGTCCCCGCCCGGGCTGGCGGGTGCCTCCGGCTCGTCCTCGAGCATCCGCTCGAGGGCCCGGGCCTCCTCCTCGAGGCTGGGCAGCGCCTCGGCCGCGCCCGGGCCGGGCGCCGCGGCGGGCTCCGGAGTGGCTTCCGCCACGGCATCCTCGCCCCCGCGATCGAGGGGAGCGGGCTCCGCCGAAGCCTCCAGGGACGAGGCGTCCGCGGGAGGGGCCCCGCCGGGCTCGCCAGCGACCGCGGGCTCCCCTTCGCGCGCGGGGGTCGGCTCCGCCGGGGCGACGGGTTCGGCGGGCTCCGCCGCCCCGAGGGCCTCGTCGAGGAGGTCGGAGAGCTCGAGATCCTCATCGGAGACCCGCCCCGCCCCGAGCCCCTCGGCGGCCGAGGCGGCGGAGTCCTCGAGGGCACGGGGCTCGGTGACGCCGGTGCCCTCCGTCGGGGCGACCGCGGCATCGGCCGGCGGCTGCGCCCCCTCCTCGGCGGCGAGCGCGTCGTCCAGGACTTCGGCCAGCTCGGACTCGAGCTCGATCTCGATCTCGAGCTCCCCGGTCTGCGACGCCGGCGCCGCACCGGACGCTCCGCCCGCGCCAGCCCCGGCGTCCGCCGGCTCGGGACGCTCCTCCGCGTCCGCCTCGGGCTCGCCGGTGCCACGCACGTGGGCGGGCTCCGAAGCCGGCGCATCGACGGCTCCCTGCACGAGCTCCGCCGCACCCGGGTCGAGCTCCGCGAGGCGCGCGCCGAGGCCCGCCACCAGGGTGTTCTCGCCACTCTCTCGGGCCACCGCGAGCGCCCGCCGGAGGACCTCGGCGGCCCGCGCCGCCTCCCCCGCCTCCTGGAGGAGCTCGCCGAGCAGGGCGAGCGTGGCCAGGTGGTCGGGATCCTGGGCGAGCACCGTCTCGAGGGTCTGCACCGCGCGATCGCGTTTTCCGAAGCGGGCGTAGACCCGGGCCTCGGCCACGAGCTGGTCCGGCTCGAAGCCGATGGCCGCATCGTCCCCGGCCTCCCCGAACGCCGCGTCCGCCAGGAGGCGGTCCTCGCCTGAAAGCGACGTCTCCTCGGGGGAAGGCGGGCTGAGCTCTTCGGGCACCTCGCCCACGGGCAGCTTTCCGGCCTCCTCCTCGTAGGCCTGCAGGAGGTGGGGCGGCAGCCGCTGGAGCATCTCGCGGGCCCGGTCGAGGTCGCCGTGCTGGCGGTAGAGGAGCGCGAGGCGGTGCCCGGTCTCGGCGGCGGCGTCCTCGTCCCCCTCCGCGCGGTGCACCTCGAGGCGAAGCTCGTGCGCCGGGATGGAGTCGGGTTCCCGCTCGAGGGCGAGGTCGAGCTCCCGGCGCGCTCCCGGGAGGTCTCCGGCCCGCAGCCGGGCCCGCGCGAGCTGGACGCGGGTCAGGACGGAGTCGGGATCGATCTCGAGGATCCGCTCGTAGACCCCCACCACGCGCTCCGGCTCGCCCTGGCGCTCGAGCTCGGCGGCGACCTCCCGGTACTCGGCGATCGCCTCGTCCGGGAGCTCCGACTGGCGGAGCAGATCCGCGATCTTGAGGCGGCTCGTGGTGTTGCTCGGATCGAGCGTCGCCATCTTGCGCAGGAGCTCGAGGGCTTCGCGCTTGCGCCCCTCGCGGTTGTAGACGTCCGCGGCGGTCTGCAGCGCATTCATGGCCTCGGAAGTGAGCCCCAGCCGCTGGTAGAGCTCTGCGAGCGGAATCTGGACCTCGTACCGCTTGGGATCGATCTTGGCGACCTGCTTGTAGATCGCCACGGCCTTGGCGTCGAAGCCCTCCTGCATGAACTGCTCGGCGACCTTCAGGTAGGCCGCGATGGCCTCCTCGCGCTTTCCCCTGCGGAGCTGGATGTCGCCGATCTTGAGCCGCGAGTTGGCGTCCCGCGGGTTGGCGTCCACGAGCTGCTGGTAGTCCTTGAGGGCCCGGTCCAGCGCGCCCTTCTGGAGGTGCTTCTGGGCGGATTCCAGGATCTTCCGCTTGTTGATCGCCAAGCGCGCTCCGCGGCAGAGGGGGCGTGCGCGAAAGGCCCCGGACCGGATCGGGGTCCCCGCGCCGCGCCGGAGGAGGAGACCTCCCTCCCCGTATCGGCGAGCCCACGGCCCCCTTGAGGAGGGGGTCCACCGGAAGAAGCGCCGAGCCTCCGCCGGGGCGAAGACCCGGGCCCCGGGCTCAGCCCCGGGCGGCGAGGACGGCGTTCAGGAGGGCGTCGAGCCCGAGGCGGTAGCTGTCCGCCCCGAACCCGGCGACGAGCCCGAGGGCGACCGCCGAGACCAGGCTCTGGTGGCGGAAGGGCTCCCGCCGGTACACGTTCGAGAGGTGCACCTCGACCACGGGCGTGCCGAGGGCGGCGAGGGCGTCCCGCAGGGCGATGCTGGTGTGGCCGAGCGCCGCCGGATTGACCAGGATGCCGTCCGCCCAGTCGGCGGCCTCCTGGATGCGGTCGATCAGCACTCCCTCGTGGTTGGACTGGAAGCAGGCGAGCTCGACGGGGACCCGCGCAAAGGCCGCCGCCTGGGCCGCCAGACGCCGGTCGATCTCCTCGAGGGTGGTCCGCCCGTAGATCTCCGGCTCGCGCCGCCCGAGGAGGTTCAGGTTGGGGCCGTGGAGCACGAGAATTCGGACCGGCTCCGCCATGGCGCCTCCGCCCCGGTCGGCCCGCGCGGCCGGCGGCCCGGGGCTACGCCCTAGAGCTCCCGGCGAAGGGCCAACAGGTGCCGGCGGAGGAGATAGCGCGCCTTGCCGAGGTTGCCATCCGGTGTGAGCAGGACCACCAGGAACACCTCCTCGTCCACCACGCGGAAGACGAGGAGGAAGCGCGCGAGGCTCACCACGACTTCCGAGACCGCCCCCCCGCCGAGCGCGTCGGAGGCCTTGCCGATCTCCTCCAGGACCCGGCAGAACTCGGCGCCCGCGGAGCCCACCTCCTCCTCGAGGCCGAGCTCGGCCGCGCCCGCGGCGGTGAACTGCTCGATGGCGATGCCATCGCTGCCCATGAGCGCCGCGCCGACGCAGCCGTCGGCGCCAGCGACGATGTCGCGGAGAATGGCGGAGAAGCTCATGCGGGTCTCCCTCGAAGGTTGGCGAGCCAGCGCTCCAGGATGGCGATCACCTCCTCGCGCGAACGCTTCGATCCCGAGGGCGAGGGCACCCCGGCGAAGCCCGGGCCGTCCACCTCCTCGACGGCGAGGCGGGCCAGCTCATCAGGCGACACCGACGGGTGACGTTCGACCCACGCCCCGTCGAAGGCGGCGTCGAGATCGGGCTCCGCTTCCGATGTCCCGCCGGCGAGCGATTCGTGGGGAACCGGCGGAGGAGGCGGCGGAAAGCCGTGCGCCACCGTCCCGCAGAGCGCCGCGTCCGCGATCGGCAGGAGCGCCGCACGGGCCTCCTCCGCGCGGTCCTGGTCGAGCAGCGCGAGGGCGAGGGCGACACGGCCACGGAGCGAGTTGGGGAGGCGGCCGAGGCCCACCCGGGCGATCCGCTCTGCCTCCGCCGCGAGGCCGGCGCGCCGCGCCCGCTCCGCCTCGGCGACGAAGGCCTCACCCGCATCCGGCGCGCCCTTCGCGATCATCCCTACCCCCTCGTGGAGCGGGCCACGCCGCGCCCCAGCGCCCGCGGCGGAAGGATCTCCGCCGGTCGGAGGGAGACCACCTCGGCGCACCCGATCCGCCGGAGCGCCACGAACCGGATCTCCCGCTCCCGCCGCTTCTTATCGACCTGCAGCGCCCGGAGATAAGCCCGGCGGTCGAAGGGGGGGATCTCCGTGGGGAGATCCGCCCGTGCCAGGAGGGCGCGCAGCCTCTCGGCCGTCCCACCGGGGGCGAGCCCGAGCTCCTCGCTCCGCCGGGCGGCGAAGACCATGCCGGCTGCCACCGCCTCCCCGTGAAGGAGGCCCCGGTAGCGCTGCAGGCGCTCCACCGCGTGCCCGAGGGTGTGGCCGAAATTCAGGAGCATGCGGTGCCCGGCCTCCCGCTCGTCCCGGGCCACCACCTCCGCCTTGATCCGGCAGGCCTGCTCCACCGCGTGCAACAGGGAGCGCCGCTCGAGGTCGAGCACCCGCGGGAGCCGCCGCTCGAGCCACTCGAAGAGCGCCTCGTCGAGGATGGCCCCCGCCTTGACGATCTCGGCCAGGCCGGCCGCCCGCTCCCGCCGGGGAAGCGACCCGAGGGTCTCGAGATCCGCCCAGACGAGGCGGGGCTGGTGGAAGCAGCCCACCAGGTTCTTCCCCCTCGGCAGGTTCACGGCCACCTTCCCGCCCACGCTCGCGTCGACCATGGCCAGCAGCGAGGTGGGCACCTGCACGAGGGGAAGGCCGCGGAGGAAGGTGGCCGCGGCGAAGCCGGCGAGGTCGCCCACCATG
>JALSIO010000755.1 GCA_026989995.1 Myxococcales bacterium | reverse complement strand
TCGCCCTCGCCTGGCGCCAGCGCTTCGGCGAGGACGTGGTGATCGACCTCGTCTGCTACCGGCGCCACGGCCACAACGAGGGTGACGAGCCGAGCTTCACCCAGCCGCTGCTCTACGAGAAGATCCGCCGGAAGCGGCCGGTGCGGAGCCTCTACGTCGACCACCTGCGGGAGATCGGGCTGCTGCGGCCGGAGGACGTCGAGCGGATCGAGCGGGACCTGAACGACCAGCTCGCGCGGGCGCTCGAGCGGGTGAAGAGCCGCCCTCCGGGACCGGACGAGCCCTACGAGCCCCACGGACCCTGGAAGGGCTTCGCGCGGGTGGCACCGCCGGAGGACCCGGAGACCGGTGTCCCGGTGGAGCGCCTCGCGCAGATCGCCGACGGCCTCGCCCGGGTGCCGGCCGACTTCCGGGTGCATCCGAAGCTCCGGAGCCTGCTCGACCGGCGGCAGAAGGCCGTGGCCGAGGGCGGCCCGATCGACTGGGCCCTCGGCGAGGCGCTCGCCTTCGGCAGCCTGGTGGTGGAGGGGACGCCGGTGCGCCTGTCGGGCCAGGACTCGTCGCGGGGCACCTTCAGCCAGCGGCACGCCGCACTCGTGGACATCGAGACCGGGCTCGAGTACGTGCCCCTCGATCACCTGAGCGCGACGCAGGCGCGCTTCGAGGTCTACGACAGCCTGCTCTCGGAAGCGGCGGTGCTCGGATACGAGTACGGCTACAGCCTCGCCGATCCCACCACCCTGACGCTGTGGGAGGCGCAGTTCGGAGACTTCGCCAACGGCGCGCAGGTGATCATCGATCAGTTCATCGTCTCCGCGCACGTCAAGTGGCAGCGGATGAGCGGCCTCGTCCTGCTGCTCCCGCACGGCTACGAGGGGCAGGGGCCGGAGCACTCGAGTGCCCGGATCGAGCGCTTCCTGCAGCTCTGCGCCGAGGACAACATCCAGGTGTGCAACTGCACCACCCCGGCGCAGTACTTCCACCTCCTGCGGCGGCAGATGCGGCGGAACTTCCGCGCACCCCTCGTGATCTTCACGCCGAAGAGCCTCCTGCGCGCGCCCCGCGCCACCTCGCAGGTGAGCGACTTCGCGCGCGGACGCTTCCGGCGCGTGATCGGCGACGCGGCCGCCGAGGCGCGACCGGAGGCGGTCCGGCGCGTGCTCGTCTGCGCCGGCAAGATCTACTACGAGCTGCTCGGGCGGCGGAGCCGCTTCGCGGCGGACACGGGCCGGGACGAGGGCGAGGTGGCCATCGTGCGCGTGGAACAGCTCTACCCCTGGCCCGAAGAGGAGCTCGGTCGGGCTCTCGAGCCCTTCGCCCGGGCCACCGATGTGTTCTGGGTCCAGGAGGAGCCCGCCAACATGGGTGCCTTCACCTTCGTCCGGGAGCGCATCCAGGGGCTGCTTCGGCCCTCGCAGCGCCTCGCCTACGCCGGTCGGCCGGAGAGCGCGAGCCCGGCCGCCGGGTCGGCGCGCGTCCATCGCGAGGAGCAGGCCGCGCTCCTCGACGCGGCTTTCCGGGGCCTCTGATGCCCTCGTCCGCTTCCGAGCGCCCTCCCTCCCGGGAGGCGCCCCGCCCCGGAGCCGGCGTCCTTCCGGTGCCCGAGCGCAGCCACCCCTTTCGGGTCGGTTTTCCCGAGGCCCGGCGCATCCAGGAGCGCCTGCGGGGCCTCGTCGTGGTCGACGACGCCCTCGGGCCGGTCCGGACGGTGGCCGGCGTCGACGTGAGCCACCGGCGCGGCTCTGCCGTGCTCCACGCGGCCGTGGTGGTCCTCGATCTGCGGACCGGCGAGCGGCTCGAGGTGGCCCACGGGTGCGCTCCAGCGGACTTCCCCTACGTGCCGGGATACCTCTCCTTCCGCGAGATCCCCGCCCTGCTCGACGCCTTCGCACGGCTCTCCGCCGCGCCGGATCTGATCGTGTGCGACGGCCACGGGCGCGCCCACCCGCGCCGCTTCGGCCTCGCCTGCCACCTCGGTGTCTTGCTCGACCTCCCGGCCGTGGGCTGCGCCAAGTCGCTGCTCATCGGGAGCTACCAGGAGCCGGGAGCCCGGCGCGGCTGCCATCGGCGCATCCTTGACGGCGGCGAGGTGATCGGCGAGGCGGTGCGGACTCGGGACGGGGTGGCACCGGTCTTCGTCTCCGTGGGGCACAGGGTCCGCCTCGAGACGGCCCGGCGGCTGGTGCTGCGCCTCGCGCGGGGGACCCGCCTCCCCGAGACGACCCGGCAGGCCCACCGCGAGGTCAACCGCCTGCGGCGCGAGCTGGAGCCCCCTCGCGGGCGATTCGCACCCGCAGGCTTCGCAGGCGGTTGATCGCGGCCGCGATCTCGAAGCGGCGTGGGCGGGCCAGCGCCCCGGGGTGCGCGCCGTCCTGCGCCCAGGGCGACAGGCACTCGAGTCCGCGCTCGTCCATCCACGCCTCGAGGCGGTCGAGAATCTCCGCGAGCGGTCGGCGTCCGTCGACGAGCTCCCGATCGGCGAGGTGGATGGCGTGGCCGATGGCGCGGGTCTGGCTGCGGTCGACGAGCTGCTCGACGCCGCGGAGGTCGATCTCCTCGCGCCCGTAGACGATCCGGTCGAGATCGCGGGCGTCGATCCGGACCTCCCGGCGGCCCCGGGAGGCGTCGAAGCTGCCGGGTTGGGGGCATCTGGCGCGCACCGCCGGGAAGGGCTCGCGGACCTCCACCCGCCGACCGCTGGGGATGCGGCGGGCGACCTCCCGGGCCCGCTCGGTGGCGTCTTCCGGGAGGAAGGCGTGCATCTCGATCACGTGGTCCGCGACGTCGAAGTAGTCCCCGCAGCCGCCCATCACGAGCACCGTGGAGACGCCGAGCCGCTGGTGAAGCTCCCGAACCCGGTCCACGAAGGGGGTGATCGGCTCGTGGTCGCGGTGGACGAGGGCCTGCATGCGCGCGTCCCGGACCATGAAGTTCGTGGCGGAGGTGTCCTCGTCGAGGAGCAGCAGCCGGCTGCCCGCCTCGAGTGCCTCGCAGATGTTGGCGGCCTGGCTGGTGCTGCCGCTGGCGTCGTCGCTGGCGAAGGCGCGGGTGCTCCGGCCCTGGGGCAGGTCGTCGATGAATCCGCTGATGTCCACGGCCTCGACCCGGCGGCCATCCTCGGCCCGGATCTTCACCGCGTCGGCGCGGGTGACCACCCATTCGCGGCCGTCGCCGGGGATGTGGGGGTAGATCCCGCGCTCCACCGCCCGGAGGAGGGTGCTCTTTCCGTGGTAGCCGCCGCCCACGACGAGGGTGACGCCCTCCGGGAGGCCGAGGCCCACGAGCCGCGTCCGCTCGCCCTCCGGTCCGGGCACCGGCGCCTCGAGCCCGATCTCCACCCGCAGCGCCTCCGGCGACCGCAGGGGGCGCACGTCGGCTCCGCGGAGGACACGGTCGCTGGCCCCGCTCTCCCGCGGGAGCACCGAGCCGTCGGCGAGAAAGGCGACGAGCCCGAGCTCCGGAAGCCGGGCCCGGATCTCCTCCTGCGCCTCCACCGTCCGCACGAAGCGCTCGGCCTCGCCGGGAGGAAAGTGCGCCGCGCGGAGCGCGGCCTCCGCGATTCGCGGCAGCACGCCGAGCAGAAGCTCCTCGGCCTCCCGGCCGAGCACGGAGCGACCCGCTGCGGGCAGCCCCGCCTCGATCCGGGCCTCGACGAAGTTTCCGGTCACGCGGACGGCGGTGCGGGGCAGCACCTCCTGGCCTCCGGCGTCGATGGAGAGCCGACCGCTCCTGCCCGATCCCCGGGGTCGCGCACCGATCCGGGCGATCTCCGCCCGAACCCGGCGGGCGAGGTAGTCCTCGAGGGCGGTGCGCCGGGCCCGGCCGGTGGTGAGCGCGGGGGGAATCCCGGCCCGCTTCCCCGGCAACCGCAGGCGCAGCCGCGAGGGCGCCGCGAAGGGGTCGGCCTGGACGTGGTCGACGAAGAGCACGAGCCCGTCGAGCTCGAAGGCGCCGCGCAGTTCCCGGTACGCCTTGTAGCCCCGTCGGTCGATCCGGCGGAGGATTCCGGCGAGCTCCTCGGCGCCTCTCACGCGGCCCCTCCGGGGTGTGCGCCCGCCAGGTAGCGGCGCAGTGCGGGGACGGCCCGGCGGCGAAGCGCGGCGTCGAGATCGAAGCGTTCGAGCGCCTGCCGGAGCGCCCGGATGCCGGTGGGGACGGGGTGCTCCCGGAAGAAGCGCGCCACCTCCATCCGGTGCCGCCGGGTGGCGAGCGCCGGGGTCGCGTCGAGGACGTGGGTCACCAGCATGGGGGGGATGCGGCGCGAGAGCCGCGACCAGTGGGCGACCAGGTACTCCCAGGCCCGTTCGCGCGCGGCCTCGTTGCGCAGCAGCCGCGCGAGGAAGGGGGCCACGTCCTGCGTGGGCAGGTCCCGGGAGAGCGTGAGGCGGAGCGCCCGGCGAATCTCCCGCTCCGACCGGAACTCCGCGAGTCCCATGCGGAAGCGGCGGCGTTCCTGGGGGGTGGGCGCGGAACGGGACTCCTCGAGGTACCGGTCGAAGAGCCCGCGCCCGCCCCTCCGGGCCGCGAGCCAGACGGTGGCGTCCGCGAGGTTCGCATCCAGGCTGCGTCGGTCCGCGAGGTAGGCGAGGGCGCGCTCGCTGGCCGCGGCGAGCACCGGCTCCCACTCGGCCACCCCGCCGAGCAGCGCGATCACCGCGGCGCGTCGCAACCGGGTCTCGTCGTCCTCGCCGGGCGCGGGGTCCCACGAGAGCTCGAGGAGCTGCTCCCCCAAGGCCTCCACCACCAGCCGCCGGAAGGCGGGGCGGACACCGGCCGCCCGGGCGACCTGGGCGTCCAGGAAGCCGAGCGGCCCGTGGAGCGCCTGGAGCACGTCCGGATCCTCCTCGGCGCCGAAGCTCCGCACCAGGTCCAGGAAGGTCTCGAGCTCGGCCCGGTCCGCCCGCAGGCAGGCCCACTGGTGCCGGACGAGCCCCATGCGCTCCAGCGGCGAGAGGGCGTGGCGATGCGCGGCGAGCCGCCGGACCTCCTCGGGTGCGTGCGCGACCCGGTAGAAGCCGCCCTCCTCCGCGTTGCCGTAGACGAAGGTCGGCTCCCCGTCCGGCAGGGGCACGCGGGCGGAGTTCCGGTCGAGGAGCACCCGCAGCCGGGCGGGGCGGCCGCGGCGGCGGCCGAGGAGCGCGACCACCGGGATGGGCCAGCGCAGGCGGGACGGGGTGCGGGCGGGGCGGGCGAGAAACCGCTCCTGGCGGAGCGAGAGCCCGGTCCCGCCGCCCCGCCGGTGGCGCGTGAGCCGCAGGAGCGGGAATCCGGGGGTCTCGACCCAGGCCCGGGCGATCCGGGCCACATCCTCGCCGGAGACCTCGGAAAGCGCCCGCCAGAGATCGGCAGCGGTGGCGTTGGACTCGGCGTGGCGCCGGAGGTAGCGCCGGACGCCGCGCCGGAATCGCGCGGGCCCGAGAAATCGCTCGAGCATCCGCACCACGGCGGCACCCTTCTCGTAGGTGATCAGATCGAAGTTCTCGGTGGCTTCGTCGGCGTTCCGGACCGGGGCGTAGATCGCGTGGGTGTTGCGGAGCGCGTCGAGATCGAGGGCGGCGGAGCGCGCGTGGTCGAAGTCGTGCCACATGCGCCACCCGGGCTTCCACGAATCGACGATGGCGAAGGCCATCCAGGTGGCGAAGGCCTCGTTCAGCCAGAGGTCGTCCCACCAGGCCATGGTCACCAGGTTTCCGTACCACATGTGGGCGAGCTCGTGGCAGATCACCTCGGCGGCGCGCTTTCGCTCGGGGAGGCTCGCGGTCTCCGGGTCGAGAAGCAGGAGGGTCTCGCGGAAGAAGACGGCGCCCGCGTTCTCCATGGCGCCGGCTTCGAAGTCGGGCGCGGCGAGGAGGTCGAGCTTCTCGTAGGGATGGGGCAGGTCGAAGTAGCGCTCGAGGCGCTCGAGGCAGGCAGCCGCGGTCTCGAGCGCGAAGTCGCAGAGGGCGCCCTTGCCCGGCACGTGCCAGACGCGGATGGGCGTGCGGCCGGCCTGCACGGTGCGCGAGACCTCGAACTCCCCCACGGCGAGGGCCACCAGGTAGGTGGACAGCGGGGGGGTCGGCCGGAAGCGCGTGCGGCGCCGGCCGCCGGGGAGGGGCTCCTCGGCCTCGACGGGGGCGTTGGAGAGCACCCGGTTGGACGCCGCCGTCTCGACCGTGATGCGGAATCGCGCCTTCATGGCGGGTTCGTCGAAGCAGGGAAAGAAGCGCCGGGCGTCGGCCGCCTCGAGCTGGCTCAGCGCGTAGTGCCGGTCGCCGGCCCGCGCGGCGTAGAGCCCCCGGAGGTCCTCGCGCAGGCGGCCCCGGAAGGAGAGCTCGAGGAGCCCGCCGCCCGGCCCGAAGGTCTCCGGGAGGTGGATGCGCGCCGTCTCGCGTTCGGGGTGCATTTCGATGGAGCCGGCGAGCGTCCGACCGTCGGCGGTCCGAAGACGGGCCCCGGAGAGCCGGAGGTCGGCGGCGTGCAGCTCGACGAAGCGGCGCCGCCTCCGGTTCTCGAGCGAGATGGCGACCCGGCCGCGGAAGCCCCGGCCCCGTGCCGGGTCGACCTCCACCGCGAGGTCGACCTCGCGAGGCCGCAAGGTGGAATCGAGTCGGAATCCCCGCCCGCGGCGGGTCGGACGTCCGGGCACCGGGCCTCCCCCTGCCACGGCGCCGCGCCGCGGCGGGGCCGAGCATAGCCCGGGACGCTGGCCCCGGGCCTAGGCCGACGGGATCCCGGGCGGTCCGGCCTCCTCGTCGAGCTCCTCGATGAGCTCGGCGTAGCGGAGGAGGTGGCCGAGGCCGAGGGAGTTCCGGCGGACGCACTCGCGGGCCGTGGCGCCGAGGCGGTCCCGGAGCGCGCTGTCTCCGAGGAGGCGGCCGAGCAGGGCGGCGAAGCCATCGAGGTCGCGGGGGTCGCGAAGCAGCAGCCCGGAGACGCCGTCCTCGATCTGGTCCTGGATGCCGCCCACGGCGCTGGCGAGGACCGCCCGCGCCTTCCACATGGCCTCGGTCACGGTGAGCCCGAATCCCTCGTGGAGGCTCTTCTGGACCACCACCGCGGCGTGCCGCTGGAGGGCGTTCACGATCGCGGCGTTCTCCTGGACGTCCGCGGTGGGCAGGCAGGCGAGGTGGACCCGGTCGCGAAGGCTGTGGGGGAGCCTTCGCCAGGCTGCGGCCACCTCGTCGAAGACTCCCGCGGCCTCGGGATCGTCGGCCACGGCCGTGACGTTGGGGCCGGCGAGGACGAGGTGGCTCGGTTCCTCGAGGTGGCCGTCCACCATGCGCGCGTAGCCCTCCAACACCCCGCGCATGTCCTTCAGCGGATCCCATCTCGAGATCTGCACCACCAGCGGGGCATCGGGCGGGGGCGCCCGTCCGAGACGGAGGATGTCGGCCTTGCGCTCCACCCGCCCGGGACTCCCGTCGTCCCGGCGGAAGCCCGTGTCCGCGTCCGGGGGCGGGGGACCCTCGAGGAGCCCGGTGTGGACCAGGATCGCCCGCACCGTCGCCGGCGAAAGATCCCGGTTCTTGGGAGAGAAGGCGTCGATGCTCGGCGGGATGATGCGCGAGCGGCCGTGGTCGCAGACCTCGGGCACGTAGGCCTTGCGGGAGAAGACGGTGCGCTGGGCGGCGCGGAGATAGGGGGCGAGGAATCGCCATCCGCGTTCGACCTCGGGCGTCCAGGAGTCGTGGCCGATGTGGCAGCGCCACATCACCCGCACGCCGCAGCGCCGCAGCGCGGGGGCGAGCCCCGCCGTCTGGGGATCGTGCAGGATGGCGAAGTCGCCGGGGCGCACCAGGCTGGCGAGCTCGAGGGCATTCTCCTCGAGTGCCCCCTCGTAGATGGCCCGCGCGGCGTCGTCGAGGGGGCGGCCGTCGCCGGGCGATCCGTGCAGCGCGTGATGAATCCGCTTGGTCACCCGGAAGAACTCGGGCGGCGCTCCGATCACCATCCAGCGCGTGTCGATGCCCACCGCGCGCGCGTAGGAGAGCAGCGACTGGAGCATCTCGGCCACGCCGCCCCCCACCGGCGTCGAGTTGACGTTCCAGACGACGCGCTTCGCGAGTCGGTGGCGGAGGCGGTTGGCGGTGGCGAGGGCGCCCCGGATCTCGTCCTCGGCGAGGACTTCGCGAAAGCGCTCGATGGGCTGGATGCCGACCCGGACCTCGCGAAGGCGGGTCACCGTCCGGCTCCGGGGCCACCGGCAGCCGGATCGGCCGGCCGCGCCATTCGCTCGAGCCCAGCCCGGTCGAGAAGCTCGAGGCTCCGGCCCTCGCGCCGGACGAGACCGAGGCGGGAGAGCTCGCCGAGGCACTCGTTCACCGTCTGCCGGGTGGCCCCGACCAGGGTCGCGAACTCGGCCTGGGTGAGCGCGAGATCGAGGCGGATCCGGCCGTCGTGGCGGTGGCCGAAGCGCTCGGCGAGCTCGAGGAGCATGGCGGCGACGCGGCTGCGGGCATCCCGGAAGACGAGGTTCTCCACCCGGTTCTCGATGCGTTTGAGCCGGTCGCCGATCTGGCGGGTGATCTCGACGGTGATCTGCGAATGCACCGCGACGAGCTCGCGGAAGAGGGGAACGGGGATGCGCCACACCCGGGAGGGCTCCGCAGCCTCCGCGTAGCTCTCGCGGGGGTAGTCGCCGAAGCCGGGAAGCTCTCCGAAGACCTCGCCCGGCAGCACGTAGCCGAAGGTGGTCTCGCTGCCGTCGGGGTCGCGCCGAAAGATGCGGATCCGGCCCGATTCGAGGAGGTAGACGCACTCCGGGCGGGGCGTGGGCGCGAAGACGATGCTCCCGGGCGCGAAGTCCTCGACCTCGGCCGCGGCCCGCAGGCGGGCCCTCTCGGTCTCGGGGAGTGCCTCGATCCAGTCGATCTGCGACAGGTGCCAGACGTCGCGCACGGCCCCTCCCTCGCCGAGCCAGTATAGGCGGCCGATGGGGGGCTGCCCGCGGGGCGGAGCCCGCGGCGTGCTTGACGCGGAGCGCTGTCGGCGGAAAGGTTCTCGGCGGGCCGGTCGGGCTCGGTGCGGGGAGGAACGCCCCAGATGGCGTCACGCCAGAAGCGCAGCGCTCCCTCCGCGGGCCAGCTCGTCTTCGCCGGCTTCGACGGGGCCTCGCCTCCGGAACCGCTGCTCCGGCTCGTGTCCGCGGGGCGACTCGGCGGGGTGGTCCTCTTCTCGCGGAACGTGGAGTCGCCGGAGCAGCTGCGGGAGCTCGTGGTTCGCCTCCACGACGCCGCGCCCCGGGGCTCTCCGCTCGTGGTGGGCGTGGACCAGGAGGGTGGGCGCGTCCAGCGGCTGCGGGACCCGTGGACCGAGTGGCCGGCGCTGCGGGCGGTCGGCGAGCTCGACCGCGTGGAGGAGACGCGGCGCTTCGGCGAGGCGCTCGCCCGGGAGCTGGCCGATCTCGGCGTGGACCTCGACTTCGCGCCCTGCGTCGATGTGGACACCCATCCCGACAACCCCGTGATCGGGGATCGCTCGCTGGGCGCCGATGCAGAGCGGGTGGCGCGGCACGGCGCGGCGCTCGTGGAGGCGCTGCAGGGGGCCGGCGTCGCCGCATGCGCCAAGCACTTTCCGGGGCACGGCGACACCACCGTCGACTCCCATGTGGCGCTGCCGCGGGTGCCGCACGGCCTCGAGCGGCTGCGGGCGGTGGAGCTCGTCCCCTTCCGGGCGGCGGTGCGCGCCGGGGTCGCCTCCGTGATGACCGCCCACCTGCTCGTCCCCGCCCTCGATCCCGACCGCCCGGCGACCCTCTCGCCGCGCGTGCTCGAGCTGCTTCGGGGCGAGCTCGGGTTCAGGGGGCTCCTCTTCTCGGACGACCTCGAGATGGGCGCGGTCGCGGGGCTCGGCTCGCCCGCGGAGCTCGCCGAGGGGGCCATCCTCGCCGGGGTGGACGCGGTGCTCTTCTGCAGCCGGCTCGAGGCCGCCGCCGAGGCCGTGGAGGCCCTCGAGAGCCTGTCCGAAGCCCGGGTCGCGCCGGCGCTCGCGC